>SLSG01000073.1 GCA_007130545.1 Bacteroidales bacterium
AACCTTTACCCCGGCCTTTTCCAGCACCTTTACCATGCTGTGCCCCGTCTCCGGCAAAAACTGATCAATAAAACACGGAATAAATATACCGGTATTCATGGTGTTGGGTATTGGCTATTGGTTGTTGGTGGTTGGCTATTGGATTTTGGCTGTTGGCTATTGGCTGTTGGGTGTTGGCTATTGGATTTTGGCTGTTGGCTATTGGCTATTGGTTGTTGGCTATTGGATTTTGGCTGTTGGCTATTGGCTGTTGGTTGTTGGGTGTTGGCTATTGGGGGTTGGCTCTTTGTCTTTGTGCTTCGAATAGTACAATGCCGGTGGCAACCGACACATTCAGGGAGGCGATTTTTCCCTTCATCGGGATGGAGAGGATCTTCCCGGCCAATTTCAAGGATGCCGGGGAGACCCCTTTGTCCTCCGAACCCATGATGATTGCCACGGGTCCGCGTAAGTCCGCCTCGTAAATGGTTTCCTTCCCCTTTTCATCGCAGGCAATTACTTCTATGCCGCACTCCCTGATAAAGGCAATGCTTTCCGGAATGCTGCTCTCCCGGCATACCGGGATACGGTTCAATGCCCCGGAGGATGCCTTGATGGCCTCTGCATTGATGGGTGCCATGCCTTTCTCGGGAATGATGAGGGCATGTGCCCCGGCGCATTCTGCAGAGCGGGCAAGGGCACCCAGGTTGCGCACGTCGGTGATGCCGTCGGCCAGCACCAGCAGCGGTGTCTCCCCCTGCTCGAATACCATCGGAAGTACCTCGTGCAGGGGCTGGTATTCTATCAAAGACCCAAAGGCGATGATTCCCTGGTGGTTTTTACGCGTTACCCGGTTGAGCTTCTCGATGGGCACCACCTGGAAGGGAATCTTCTCACGGCGGATGCGCTGGAAAAGCTTTTGAAAATTGTCGCCATGCAGGCCTTTCTGGATCAATACCTTCTCAATGGGCATCCCGTTTTCCAGGGCTTCCATGACCGGGTGGATTCCGAACAATAGATTTTCCAATGGCGGAGTGTTAAATGGGGGACAGCCCCCGGTTCGATTTCATGCAAATTTCGTAAAAAAAAGCGACCCCATACAGGTTGCGGTCAATTAATTCCCCAGTCAATCTCCTGCAGTCCCTGAGATTTCAGAATTTGATTCGTCATTGAGAAATGCCTGCACCCGAAAAACCCCCTGGATGCGGAGAGGGGAGAGGGGTGGGGTGCTTTCAGCACATGGTGCCTGCCCGTGTCGATCAGCATTTCCTTGGCCTGGGCATAACTCCCCCATAGCAGGAATACGAGTCCGCTTCTTTTCTCTGACAATGCGCTGATGGCCGCGTCGGTAAACCGCTCCCATCCTTTGTTCTGGTGGGAGCCGGCCTGGTTTGCCCTTACTGTCAGTGTGGCGTTGAGCAGCAGCACACCCTGCTCCGCCCATTGCTCCAGGTTGCCGTGGGGTGGTACGGCCACCCCCAGGTCTGCGTTCAGCTCCTTGAAGATATTTACGAGCGACGGGGGCCTGGCAATGCCTTTGCTCACCGAGAAGCATAGTCCATGCGCCTGCCCGGGTCCGTGGTAGGGATCTTGTCCCAGCAGGACCACCCTGACCTTTTCAAAAGGGGTATGGTTGAAGGCCGAAAAGATCTGTGGCCCCGGCGGGAACACCCTGAACTTTTTCTTCTCTGCAACCAGGAATGCCTTCAGCTCCGCGAAATATGGCGCCTGGAACTCATCCTGCAGCACTTTTCTCCAGCTCTCCTCAATTTCCGGTTTAATGTTGCCCATCTCTGTTTGCGGTGTTTGCGGTCTGGTCGCCGCCCTGCCTGCCGCATCTGGTTCCCTTCCCGTGAAGTGTTTATCCATCATTTTTTTTATTGTCGGACAGGCCCTGGCTGGTCCGCCACCCAACCACCTGGTGACCCGGTCCATACGCACCCCCTACCCGGCGACCCGGTCCATGGCCTCCGTCTACCCAGCGACCCGGTCCATGGCGGGCACCTACCCAGCGACCCGGTCCATGGCCTCCACCAGCCGCCCGGTATCCAGTCCGCCAAACGCTCCCGAGCTCATAAACAAGAGTATGCTATCCTTTCTGATCTCCTTTTCCAAGGCTTTCAGCAAGGCCTCTGCATCGGTGAACACACGGATTCCCGGCTTGTGAAAAGCCGCGGCCACCTCTTCCGGGTCCAGGTCAGGCAGTTTTTTCATCTCCAGGGCATGGGGGCTATAGAACACCATGGCCTGGTCGGCATCGTCCATGCTGCCCCTGTACTGGTCCAAAAAGGTTTTGTTCAGGCTGCTGAAGGTATGCAACTCCATGCAGGCCAGCAGCTTCTTGCCGGGGAAAAACTCCTTCACTGCCTTCACCGTGGCCTTCAGCTTGGAAGGGGCATGTGCGAAATCCCGGTACATGCGCAGCCCTTTGTTGTCATAAACCAGTTGCAGACGGTTGCTGGCCCCACGGAAGGAGGCCATGGCCTCATAAAACTGGCCGGATGCAATGCCAAGCTGCATACATATGGTTCGCGCCCCGTTCATGTTCAGCAGGTTATGTCTTCCAAACACTTGTATGGGATAGCTTAGTCCGTCACTGACCACCACTACCCGGTCCCCTTCCATTCTGTATTCCGGCATGCCGTAGGGCAGCAGGCAAAGATCCCTCTTCAGGCCCCTTTCTGCAAGGGAGGGCAGGTGTTCGTCCTCCGTGCACCAGATTAGTTTGCCCCCTTCCTCTATGGCATCTACGAACAGTCTGAACTGCTCCAGGTAGTTCTCAAATGTCGGGAACACATTGATATGGTCCCATGCAATGCCACTGATCAGGGCGATATGCGGCTTGTACAGGTGGAACTTCGGGCGTCTGTCAATGGGAGAGCTCAGGTATTCATCTCCTTCCATCACCATGAACGGAGCATCGTCGGTCAGCTTGACCATCACGTTAAAGCCGTCAAGTTGCGCCCCGACCATATAATCAGTCTGAATCCCGCAATGGTTCAGTACATGCAAAACCATCGCGGTGATGGTGGTCTTGCCGTGGCTGCCCCCGATGACGATCCGGGTTTTGGAGGCGGATTGCCGGTAGAGGAATTCCGGGTAGGAGTAAATGGGGATACCCAGCTCCCTGGCCCTGGCCAGCTCAGGGTTGTCTGCCCTGGCATGCATGCCCAGGATGACCGCGTCCAGGTCGGGGGTGATCCTTTCCGGAAACCAGCCCTGTGACCTGGGCAGCAAACCGTATTGCTGCAGGCGCCGGCGGGAGGGGTCGAAAATCTCATCGTCCGAGCCGGTGACCTGCCAGGATCCCTTGTGCAGGGCGATGGCCAGGTTGTGCATGGCGCTTCCGCCGATGGCAATGAAATGAACCTTCATCGGGAGGCTTTGTTTTAGTTTGTAAATATAGTGGTTTTTGATCAGCGTCTTTGCCCGCTGCGAAAAGGCGATCTTTTTGTAGTTTTGTGGGTTGTTTTATAAATACCAGCTTATGAAGATATTTTCCGTTACAGCCGATCAGTGGAGAATGGATGGGGGCGCCTGCTTTGGGGTGGTCCCGAAAACCGTTTGGGGCAAGCACGTCCCATCCGACGAAAACAACAAAATACCCATTTCGACCCGCTGCCTGCTGGTGGACACGGGCGACCGCCTGATCCTTTTCGATACGGGCATGGGTAACAAGCAGAGCGAGAAATTCTTTTCCTATTACTACCTGTTCGGGGAGGAGGGCCTGGAAAAGTCTTTCAAAGCGCTGGGCTATACCTTTGAACAGGTGACCGATGTGGTGTTCACCCATTTGCATTTTGACCATGTGGGTGGTGCCCTTCGATGGGGGCCTGATGGAAAGACCCCGGAACCGGTCTTCCCGAATGCGACGCACTATTGTTCGAAGGAGCATTGGGATTGGGCAATGGATCCGAACCCCAGGGAAAAGGCTTCCTTTTTTCCGGAGAATTACCTGCCCTTGTTTGAAAGCGGGCGCCTGGAGTTCATCCACGAAGAGGGGGAGTTCTGCCCGGGCGTGCATCTGACGATCAAGAACGGGCATACGCGCGGACAGATCATCCCGGTGGTGGATTACAAGGGGCGCAAGGTGGTGTTCACAGCCGATTTCATTGCCGCCGTCCTGAACATCCCGCTGGCCTATGTTCCCAGCTTCGATATCGAACCTTTGATCTCCATGCAGGAAAAGGAATCCTTTTACAAGGAAGCGCTGGCGCAGGACTATGTGCTTTTCTTCCAGCATGATTTCGATCATGAATGCTGTACCCTTGAGATGACACCCAAGGGAGTCCGGGCCAAGGAAATTTTTAAACTCAGCGATCTGAACGGGCAAAGCGAGCTGAGCGGATAAAGTGATCTGAACGGATAAAATGATCTGAACGGATAAAGCGATCTGAATGGAAAATAAAGCAATGGAATACAGCCGGCGATTTGCCAATATGGAAGCCGGGGATTTACTGGCAGAGGTCCTGCGGGCCCATCCGGGGAAGGCCGTTTTTTCGACCAGCCTTGGTGCCGAAGACCAGGTGATTACGCATATGCTGGCCACACAGGGTTTCAGGGAAGGCATTTTCACGCTGGATACCGGGCGGCTGTTCCCGGAGACCTATGAGCTGATAGAGAAGACCTGCGTGCGTTACGGGATCCGGATAGAGGTTTTTTTCCCGGATACAGGCAAGGTGGAGCAGATGGTCCGTGAGAAAGGCATCAACCTGTTCTATCAAAGCATAGAGAACCGCAAGCTTTGCTGCCATGTGCGCAAAACCGAACCCCTGCGCAGGGCCTTAAGCGGAAAGGAAATCTGGATCACCGGTCTTAGGCGGGAGCAGTCCCCGACCCGTCAGGACCTTGCCCTGGCCCAGTGGGATGCGGCCAATCAGATCATCAAGGTAAACCCCTTGCTGGAATGGAGTGAGGAACAGGTCTGGAAATATATCCACCAGCACAAAATTCCATACAATACGCTGCACGACAAGGGGTTCCCGAGCATTGGCTGTCAGCCCTGCACCCGTGCAATCCTGCCCGGGGAGGACGTCCGCGCCGGCCGCTGGTGGTGGGAAAACCCCGACACCCGCGAATGCGGGCTGCATACTAGCCGTTAGGTATTGGGTATTGGACGTTGGACATTGGGTATTGGGTATTGGGTATTGGGTATTGGGTATTGGGTATTGGACGTTGGACATTGGGTATTGGACGTTGGACGTTGGA
>SLSG01000218.1 GCA_007130545.1 Bacteroidales bacterium
ATCCGAATCAAAATGCCCGAAAACGAAGAAGTGCTGGTAAACGACCTGATACGGGGGGAAGTACGGGTCAGCAGCAAGCTGCTGGATGACAAGGTGCTGTTCAAAAGCGACGGCATGCCTACCTACCACCTGGCAAATGTTGTGGACGATTACCTGATGAAAATCACCCATGTGATTCGGGGGGAGGAATGGCTGCCTTCCGCACCCCTGCACGTTATGCTGTACCGTTTCCTGGGCTGGGAACAGCAGATGCCGGAGTTTGCCCACCTGCCCCTGCTGCTCAAACCCGACGGCAACGGCAAGCTCAGCAAGCGGGACGGCGACCGCCTGGGATTTCCCGTATTTCCGTTGCAATGGAAAGACCCGGTTTCGGAAGAGGTCTCGAGCGGTTACCGCGAAGCCGGATATTTTCCGGAGGCCTTTGTGAACTTGCTGGCCCTTTTGGGATGGAACCCCGGCACCGAACAGGAAGTATTCTCCATGGAGGAGCTGGTGCAGGCCTTCAGCCTGGACCGGGTAGGGAAATCAGGATCAAAATTTGATCCGGAAAAGGCCAAATGGTTCAACCACCTCTACCTGCAACACAAACCCCTGCACGAAGTGGCGGAAGCATTTACCAGCCTGCTTGAGGCCAAAGGGTTTCAGCGACCTGATGCTGCAAGGGCCGAAAGAATCGCCCGGCTGATGCGGGAAAGAGCAAATTTCATTCATGAACTGGTGGATCAGTCTGCTTTCTTTTTCCAGGCCCCGGAGAGCTACGATGAAAATTTTGTAAAGAAACGCTGGAAGGAGGACACACCAGAGGTGTTGTCACAGGTGGCAATGCGTCTTTCCGGGCTGGACAGGTTCACCGCAGAGTCGATTGACCAGACCCTGCACACCTTCATGGAGCAAAGCGGCCACGGGGCAGGAAAGATCATGCCCGGTTTGCGGCTGGCCCTGGTGGGAAGCGGGACAGGACCGGATATCAAGGAAATCATGGCGATCCTTGGCAAGGATGAGAGTCTCAGGAGGGTTGAAAAGGCGATTGCTTCGGTCAACCGTACGTAAACCGGATGTATTCCTCCAGCTCCTGGTACCAATCTGCCCCGTATTTGCGGACAAGTGCTTCCTTCAGGAATTTATACACCCTGACTTTTAGCTTTTTACCATGTTTTCGCGCCGGATCGCACAGCGGCCAGCGATGGTAGTTGAGGGCTTCGTAATTGGGATATTTGCTCACCCGTATCGGGTATAAGTGGCAGGAGACCGGCTTTTTGAAATCCACCAGCCCCTGTTCCCAGGCCTTCTCGATGGCACATTTGGCGATCCCGGCCTCGTCAAAAAACACATAGGCACACTGACGGCCACTTACCAGCGGGGTGGTCAGCTCCCCCTGGAAATCCTTCACCCAGGGCCCTTCCAGCTCTACCGTTGAAATGCCTTCATCAATCATAAAGGGTTTTATTGTCGGATAGATTTGCTGCAACAGGAGGGTTTCCTCTTCTTCAAGCGGGGCGCCCGAATCCCCTTCCACGCAGCACCCGCCCAGGCAAGCCGGCAGGTCACACACAAAATGCTCAAGGTAGAGTTCATCCGACAACAAGGCATTTCCAAGGATGATCATGTCGTTCTTTTTACGGCATACCGGGGCTCGCAAGCACTGATCTGCACATTCACCTGCAGGAAGCAAAATGCGGTTCCCGCGGGGGCAAAAGTAATTAAAAAAGCGTATTGTTACACGCATGATCTCAAGGGACAAGGCCTGAATTGCCAGGCGTTATTTCGGAAAATCCCGGAAATTTGTTTTCTTTGTATGCATTATGATACACATCGTTGCAGACGCTGCCATTCCATTCCTTGGGGAGGCCCTTGAAGAGGCCGCCCGGGTTACATACATTCCGGGCAGGATGATCCGGCGTGAGCACCTCATGGATGCGGATGCCCTGCTGGTTCGGACCCGCACCCGCTGCAATGAGGAGTTGCTCCGGGGCACCCCGGTGAAGTTCATTGCTTCGGCCACGATCGGCAGTGACCACATCGATTCATCCTACTGCGCAGAAAACGGCATTCAGTGGACAGCAGCCCCTGGTTGCAATGCCGGGGCAGTCAGGCAGTACGTCGCCTCGGCCCTGGCATGCATCATCCGGATGCAGAAAGCCAGATTTGACCAGGTCTGCCTGGGGGTCATCGGTGCCGGCAACATTGGCTCCAGGGTGGCGGAGATGGCTGAGACACTGGGCATCAGAACCCTGGTCAACGACCCTCCCAGGGAAGCGGCAGAAGGCGCCGGCGGTTTTACCAGCCTGGACAAGCTACTGGCTGAAGCAGACATTATCACCCTCCACGTACCCCTCAGCAGGGAGGGCAGGTTCCGGACCCTGCATTTGGCAGACCGGGACTTTTTCGGGAAGGTAAAGAAGGGGGCCTGGCTCATCAATACTTCCAGGGGAGAAGTGGCAGATACCATGGCCATCCTTCACGCGCTGAAGCAGGGAATAATCGGCGGATGCGCAATTGATGTATGGGAGCAGGAGCCGGTAATTTCACCTGAACTGGCCGGCGCGGCTGCACTTGCCACCCCCCACATCGCCGGCTATTCTGTGGAAGGGAAAGCCAATGGCAGCGCAATGAGTGTGCAGGCGATCAGCAGGTTTTTCGGAATCGGACTGGATTCATGGTACCCCAGGGGCCTGATTCCGCCGGATAAACCCCTGGTCCATATGGACGGCAATTCGAATACAAGGGAGTCGCTGTTTACGCAGGCCATCCTGCATACCTATGCCATTCACCATGATTCGGTAAGGTTCAGGCGGGATCCGCAACAGTTTGAAAAGCTGAGGGAAAATTATGTATACCGCAGGGAACCGGGTGCCTTCCAGGTGAAATTGACTACCACGACAGAAGAGCATCGCCGGATGCTTGAAGACATCGGGTTCAGAATCTTTACCGGATAATCTATTCCTTTTTCAACATCAGGAACAGGTACAAGCTAAAAGCTGCCGAAGTGGCCAGCTGTATCTGAAGTGGCGTGCCGATCAGGGATTCATTGGGAAGCACGGTCAGAATGGCAATGTATTTCAGACCATAATAGAATATCTTACTTAGCCAGATGCTTGCAAATATTGCGCCCAGGCGGTGCATGTACTTCACCAGGAAATAGAAAAGGGCCACATTGACGACCAGTTCGGCCGCGATCAGCGCGGATTTTATAAATACCGGATGGGCCGAGATCAGGTAAGAAAAGAACGGCAGGGTGAGCGCCAGCAGGAAAGCATTCTTCCGGTGGGTGTGCACCAGCGCCAGGATCAACATCAGCCGCATGGGTTCTATCAGATAAAGCTTGATGCTGAGCATATGCGACAAGGCAGGCAGGAAATAAATAAAGGCCACGGCGGTTATGTCCAGAAGTCCGGACCTGATGGCGGTTTTCCAGTTGACACTGCTTATTACGGAAGGAATTGATGCCATTGTTGGTTTTTTAAAATCATTATAAATAAGCCTGTTAGCAAGGGATTGCGGGTCCAAAAATAAAAAAAATTGTCGTGAAATGGTAATTTTGCAGGAAGAAGTTCCTTGAATCAGCAAATATTTGTCATAATAATTAACTCTTTGAATATGGACAGGCGGCAGTTTTTACAAAAAGGATTTATCTATTCTGTACTGACAGGATTGTATGCGTCAACAATAGGCAGGATTCCGGTGTTTGCATCCTCCAGGCAGGCCAGCGCAGGGGGGAACCATGACCTGGTGGCCGTTCGCGGAGGGGAACCCGTTCCGATGTACCGCCGTGCCATACAGGAAATGGGAGGCATGCAGCGCTATGTGAAACGCGGACAGCGCGTGGTGGTGAAGCCAAATGCCGCATGGGATACCTCCGTGGAAAGGGCCGCAAACACCAATCCCGACCTGGTGGGGGCCATCATAAAAGACTGCCTGGATGCCGGGGCTTCTCAGGTCTTCGTATTCGACCATACCTGCGACAACTGGCAACGGAGCTATGAGAACTCGGGAATAGAGGCTGCCGTCAGGGCTGCTGGCGGACAAATGGTGCCCGGGAACTTTGAGCGCAATTTCAGGGAGGTGAAAATCCCAGGAGCGAAGCGGCTTACCGAGGCCAAGGTGCATGAACAGATCCTGGATGCCGATGTCTTCATCAACGTACCGGTTCTGAAACACCACGCCTCTACCAGCGTTACCATCGCGATGAAGAACCTGATGGGCATCGTGTGGGACAGAGGTTTCTGGCACCGCAACGACCTGCACCAATGCATCGCCGATTTTTGTCTGTTTCGCAAACCTGACCTGAACATTGTGGATGCCTACCGGGTAATGACCCAGAATGGTCCTAAGGGAACCTCGGTGTCTGATATTGCCATGATGCGAAGCCTGCTGATCTCACCGGATATCGTCGCAGTGGATGCAGCGAGCAGCCTGATCTTCGGGACACAGCCGAATGAGGTTGGCCATATCCGGATCGCCGCAGAAATGAATCTGGGCCGGATTGACCTTGACCAGCTCAATATCAAGCGGGTAGCCATGTAAATCAGACATTTTACCCTTCTACCAATTAAATCCCTTTTATGAACCTCCGGCACTTGAGAAAAATACGGATCGGGCTATCCCTTCTGGTGATTGTCCTGTTCATACAATTGTTCATCGGGATCGATTCTATCCTGCTGCATTCACCCACCAATTTTTTCCTGCACCTGCAGCTCTTCCCTTCCATGCTGAGGTTTCTGGCATTGTTCTTTACCGTTAGCGGATTGGGGTTCGTGCTGGTGTTCCTTTTGACATTCTTCTTCGGAAGGGTTTATTGCTCCACTTTTTGTCCGATGGGCACCCTGCAGGATATCATCATCCGCCTGGCAGGCATTTTCAAGAAGAAGAAAAAACGCAAATTTGTTTACTCTGACAACCGGAAACGCATCCTTCGCTACGGAATCCTTTCCCTGACACTGGTATTTTGGGCCTTTGGAAGCTTATTCCTGCTCAACCTGCTGGACCCTTACTCCAACTTTGGAAAGATATCGGTAAGTTTTTTCCAGCCTGCGTATATCTGGCTGACCAACAACCTGGCCATCTTCCTGGAGGCCCGCGGGAATTATTCTGTGGCACCCATGATGGTGAAAACCCTCCCATGGGATGTGCTGATGGTCTCGGCGGTCGTTTTTCTGACCGTGGCCATC
>SLSG01000128.1 GCA_007130545.1 Bacteroidales bacterium
AATGCCTGGCGCGACTCCTGGAGTCTGTTTGACCAGGTTCTGGTCAACCCTGCCTTGCTGGGGGATGACTACAGCTCATTTCGCTATTTCCGGGCGGAAGTGTTTAACAGGCCGTTTCTGCGCCAGCCATCGGGCAGGTTCCAGGGCTATCCATTCAGGAGCTATGGCGGTGGGGTATACCTGGGCGGCTATAGTGACCATTTTCCGACCTATGTGTTTTTGATCAGAGAAAAATAAATCTTTTGCCATGGCCCGTAAAAAACGCAGGCGCAAGCCCATCCGATTCCGCCAGATCACATTCAAGCTCACAGAGGGACAGAAAGCGGCACTTGACAGGTATTGCAAAACCTATCAAACCACTCCGATCAGGTTCATTAAGGCCTTGGTGAATGGCCATGTGGAGAGGTACCGCCCGGATTCACCCCCACCAAATTTCGTGACAGAGAACCAGCTTGAGTTGTTTGAACCGGGGGAGTGAATCACATGCTGCAGGGCGCGTCTGGCTGCGAATGTCAGTGAAAATCCACAAATGGGAGTCAGTGAAAATCCACAATTGTGGCCCCGGCCCCGCCACGGTCGGCATGTTCGTCGCGGAACCGCCTTACCTCCGCAATCGTCTGCAGGTATTCCCTGACAGCCATTCGCAGGATACCATCCCCCTTCCCGTGAAGGATTTTCACTTGTTTTGCATTCAGTAAAATGGCATCGTCCAGGTAGGAACGCAGCTTGCCGAGGGCTTCATCTGCACGCATTCCCCTCAGGTCGGTTTCCGGGCTGAAGGCAGCAGCTTTTTCGTTTAGGTTGAAGACCAGCCTTGTTCTTGAGGCAACGTGGGATGGTGCAGAGGCGGTGTCCTTGCGGATTTTCTCCAGCTTACTGACGGGGGTCCGGAATTTGATGCTGCCAAAGGAGACCACCGCCTGGCTGCCGGAGATCTCCAGCACTTCTCCGGGTGTTTCCTGTCCCACTACGCGGACCGTATCACCGGTCTTTACGGGTCCGGGCTCGGCCAAGGGAGCAGCTGGTTCCGGGCGCGGTCTGCTTTTTTTCGGCCCCGGCAGGGTCTCCTGCTCCTTCACAAAATTGTCGAGTTCCTTTCTCGCCTTGCGGGTCTGCTCTTTCCGGGCCTCTGCTTCCTTGATCTCCCGGATGGTCCTTTCAATCATGCGGTTTGCATCTGCCAGGATCTTTTTGGCATCCTGCCTGGCCTGGGTGATGATCTCGCTTTTCCGGGTTTCAAGCTTGGTGTTCAGGCTTTCATACTTGTCGATCATCTCCGATAAAAAGGCATCTGCCGACCGGAGTTGTTTTTCCTTTTCTTCAAGCTCCAGCTTTTTGACCTCCAGATCCTGCAGCTGCTTGTCAAAATCCAGGTCCTGCGTGCCCATCTGCCTGGCGGCCCTGTCAAGGATCCCTGCGGGCAGGCCGATCGTACGGGCAATCTCAAATGCGAAGGAACTTCCCGGGTTGCCCGTTTTAAGGCGGAACAGGGGCTTCATCTGCTTTGTGTCGAAGAGCATGGAGCCGTTCACTATTCCGGGATGTTTTGATGCCATGAGTTTGAGGTTGGCATAATGGGTGGTCACCACGCCAAATGCCTGGTTGCGGTTCAGCTGGTCCAGTACGGATTCAGCAAGGGCCCCGCCAATTCTCGGCTCGGTACCTGCACCCAATTCGTCGATCAGAAATAGCGTCCTTGCGTCGCTGTGCTCCACAAAAAACTTCAGGTTCAAAAGGTGTGAGCTGTAAGTGCTCAGGTCGTTCTCGATGGATTGCTGGTCGCCAATGTCGATAAAGATCTTTTCGAAAATGCCTGCTTCTGAATAGTCCTCCATCGGTACCAGCAGTCCGCATTGCACCATGTATTGCAGCAATCCGCAGGTTTTCAGGCAAACCGATTTGCCGCCGGCATTCGGACCGGATATGACCAGAATCCTGTTTTCGTTGTCAAGCCCGATGGTAAGCGGTTCCACATGTTTTTTCTGGGGTTTATAGGCCATGAACAAAAGCGGGTGCCTGGCGTTCACCCACTGCAACTGCGGGCCATCCACAATCCTGGGTTTTTGGGCTTCCATTTCGACCGCAAGCCGGGCCTTTGCCCTTATCAGGTCTACCTGGCCAAGCATCAGATAGCATGCTTCCAGTTCGGGTATCAATGGACGGAGCTTGTCTGCGAAAGCCTTCAGGATGCGGATGATCTCCCTTCTCTCGTCCAGCTCCAGCTCATGGATGTGGTTGTTTATCTCGAAAACCTCTTCTGGCTCCAGGAACACCGTCTGTCCGGTTGCAGACTGGTCATGCACAAAGCCCCTGATTTTGCGTTTGTGACCGGCCGGTATGGGGATGACCAGGCGGCCTCCCCTGAGGGCCAGCTCCACATCCTGTGCGATCCAGCCATTGGCCTTGCCTTCGCCCAGCAGCTGGTTGATGCGGCGGCTGGCCTTTGTTTCCAGTTCCCGCTTCTGCCGCCGGATTTCTGCCAGGGCAGGGGAGGCCGTGCTCCTGACCAGGGCCTTTTCATCTATGATTTTGCCGATCCCGGGCAGCAGGGAAGCATCCAGGTGCAAATCCTTAACCAGTCCTGCCAGCCAGGGGTAACTGGGTTCATTCTCCCCCCGGGCCCGGGAAAAAAATGCGATCACCTTCTCTATGGTCTCAAGGGACCGGCCCAGGTCCAGCAAGGTTTCCGGCTCGGCAAAGGTGTCTTTCGGCCGCAGATGTTTGAACAGGGCCTCCGGGTCATAATAATTTGAACCCGGGAAAACCTCCCCCGACAACAGAATCAGCCGGAATTCCTCACATTGGTTAAGCTGTAGTTCAATTAGGCTGCGGTCTGATGAGAAGCGGACTTTTTCCAACTGTTTTCCGCCGAGCGAACTGAAGCATCTTATGCGCAGCATCTCCCTGACCCGGTCAAAGCCTGTTTTCTCCTCAAAATTGGCCGGATGGATCGTCGCGTTCATTGTTTTGCAAAGGTAGAATAACGGGCCAACAAATTGGCCGGATTTTTGTTCTATTTTATAGTGATATAGCCTTGTGCGCATGAAAAAAAACATATTTTTCCTGTTGTTTTTCCTGGGGGTATCCTGGCCGGGTTTGGCCAGCGTACTGCCCAAGGTGTACCTGCACCTCGACAATACCTATTACGCTGCCGGGGATTATATCTGGTTCAAGGCCTACCTGCTCGACGGGGTAACGCACAAGCCCGTGACGGGCACCACCAATTTGTATGTTGAGCTGATCAACAGCCGTGGCAACCTTCTGAAAAAGCAGATGCTCCGGTCGGAGAATGGGATTTCCTGGGGGGACTTCAAGCTGTCGGATTCGATACCTGATGGGAACTATATGATCAGTGCCTATACCAATCCCATGCGGGAAATGGGTGAGGATTACCTGTTTAACCGGCAGATCTACATATCGAACCCGCATTTCCCCAAATACATACGCACCCGGGAGGTTTTAGCCAACAGGTCGTTCAACAGGCAGTTGCTCCGGAAATCAAGACGGGTGGAGTTCTACGTTTTTCCGGAAGGCGGACAATTGGTAAGGGGACTGCCAGTCAGGTTGGCATTTGAAGCCAGGGACGATTTGGGCAGGAGCCTCCCGTCAGAGGGTGCGATCATCAACAGCCGGGGAGAACCGGTGGCCCGTTTTGCCTCATCGGTGGCCGGAAGGGGGTATGTGATGTTCAACCCGCTTGATACGGTTGGTTATACAGCAAGGGTACAGATCAAGGGCAGCAGGCAGTTGCAGACTTTTGACCTGCCCCCTGTCAGGCAGGAAGGGATCTCCATGCGGGTCGATAAAAATGAGAATGAATTTTTTGTTCAGCTGGCTGCAAACAGCCGGCATTTTACCCGGGAGGGGGCCGGCTATGAGCTGAAAGCGCATTCCGGCGGTGAAATACTTTTTCGTACTGTTATTGACTTTGAGAATGGCCGGACCTCGGCCAGCATACCTTCAGACCTGCTTTATCCAGGTGTTTCGGAGATTTTTGTGGTTTCACCTGACAAGCAGGTAATGGCTCGCCGGATGGTGTTCGTACCGGAATCGGACAAGCTGGAGGTGGAGGTGGTCAATGTGAACTGGCGAAACGGGCAATGCAATGTAGAGATAGCCATTGACGACAGCCAGAGTTTTCCGTTAAGCGGAAGCTATTCTGTGTCCGTCAAGGCCATGGGGGAGGAAGCCGTGTATGCGGAACCCGGAGGGGGAGCGCGTTCATTTGTGCTTTTGGAGTCAGAACTGGGCAGGGCGGTTGACCGTGCTCCGTTCATGGCCGGACTGGAGGAGGGCAGGCAGCTGGATTCGATGGACCTGCTGATGATGACCAGCCAGTGGGAGCGTATGAGCCTGCAGCGGATCATTTCCGGGGAACCCTTTGAAGCGCAGTTTGATACAACTTACGGAATGACCATAGCCGGACAGCTTATCCACCCGGCCAACGACAAGCCTGTACCGGGACACAAGGTGAACCTGATCATCAGGAACGGTTTCGTTGAGAATTTCTCCACCACGACCGACCGGGAGGGGCAATTTGAGTTTTCGGGCCTGCTTCACAATGGCGTGGTGACCGTTGAGTTGTCGGCAGAGGAGCTGACCGAAGGCTATCTTCCCAGAATACATTTGGATATCGGTCAAATACAGGAGTCCGGTTTCCGTCCCGACTTCACTACCCGCCCCCAGGAAGTCACCCGCAAAAGCGTTTTCTGGAAAAGGGTGAAAAGAAGGGATGAAAGCCCTTATCGTATCCCGGAATTTTACTCCCCGTCCCAGTCATACTACGGCCAGCCCAGCCAGACAATTTATGTCAGTGAAAGGGAGGAAGACTACAGGACGGTCCTGGATGTGCTTCTGCAGCGGGCCACCGGCCTGACGTATCATCAGGGACGGCTCATCATGCGCGGAGTCAGCAGTGTGATGTTCTCCAATGAGCCCCTGTTCATACTGGATGGCAATGCGGCCGACAGGGGAACTTTCCTTAACACCAGTGCGAGGGACGTGCATCGCATCGAGATCTTCCGGGGAGCCAGCGCGGTTATATTCGGCATGCGGGGCACCAATGGCGCGATTGTCGCCTATACCCGAAGGGGGGGCATGTACGGCCGTCCGAATTACGAATTCACAATGGGTGGGTTTTATATCCCCCGGGAGTTCAGTCCCGA
>SLSG01000206.1 GCA_007130545.1 Bacteroidales bacterium
CAGGTGGCGTAATATATGATTGTCGACAACAGCCTGATATTATACTATCGGGGCGAAGACAATACATATCATGTTGACATTTTCGATCTCGACAATCTATCGGAAAACTATTTTGCAGTCAAACGGTTTCAATATGACTCTGAAGTAGAAACCGACAATGGATCGTTGGTGCGATTAGGCAACAGTGTGTATATCGCTCCACATAACAAGATGCTTAATCTCATTGACGGGGTGTGGTATCTGAATGATTATGTGTCGACCGCGCCTATAGTCAGGGCTGTTGATCAGCAAGATATAAAAGAAGTGGAAAGTGGTGTACCTGCACGTGGACATATTGCTATAGCGTCAGTGGATTTGGGTGTAGTGGAGTTTCGTATCGGGGCCGGGCCTGTTGTGGCAGAGGATATGTCGCTACATTCTACAATTCTGTCAGGGATACAAGGGATTATCAATGCGTTTGAGGCCAGTTCGTATTACAATCAGCGATATAGTTTCAGTTATGTTAATGTTATTGAAGGTATTTCGAACATTGATAATATGGAAACTCAGGACATTATGCCGTTCAATACGATACTTATTGAGTCCAGGGTGTCGGATGATATAGGGGTTCGCGAGGTTGTTATCATGGGGGACCCACAATCAGAGGTCGATTTGGTATTGAAAGGGTCTGATGTTACGGGAGGTATTGCACCTGAAACGATAGGTACATTGGAACAGATGCGTGATTACTGGTATACGGCAAGGTATCGGTATTCCGACGGTCATGTTACCAAAGCGTGTTATCCGGTTGCCGTGGAAACAACAAACGTGCGCCGGCGTAACCGTATCGAGATTAAACCGGTGCGTGATTTGGATAACAGTCGGTTTGTCGAGATCGAAGTGTTTCGCAGTTCGCGTGGAAGCGAGTTCTTTTTTATCGACAAGTTCAGACCTGAACAGGTAAATGAACGCGGGTATGTGTATTATGATGATATAGGCAAATTACCCCGTACACGATTGGATGAATTGCCGTACATGTGGACCGATGAACATAAGATTCACGGTGTTGTACGTGACCGTTATGTGCGCGGGAATCTGCGGTATCGTGAGCGCCCGTTCGATATCGTAGGACGTGTGGATACCAAAGTAACCGAAGATGATAAAACCATTCCGCCGAACACGTCGATGGAATTGTATGCACGTGGGCGGTTTAACAACGGCACCGAATCTAAACAGGTGTATGTTGATTCATTGACCAATACTGAAACGGATCGGAAGATTGCTACAGTAATAGATGAATTGATCGGCGATGATATCAAGGAACTTGGGTTTTATGCAAAGTATGATCAGTTTCGGCGCAGCCAGGGTATTACAATTGGCGCGATCGATATGTTCAATGCCAACATCCCATCACTTGCGACGCGTCGCAATTCGATATCGGATCAACGCAGACCTGAACAACAGTATATTTTCCTGGGATGGAAGTATGTGATGAGGATTGCGTTTTTGGCAGCGCCGGGATATTCATCGATGCAGGTTGAAGATTATATCGTTGACAGTGAATTGGATATCGAGAATGAGAGTAACGAGTTCCGGTATGAATCGAAGTTCATGTTTCGCCGGCAGGTTGCCCCGTTCAATATTAATGAAAGACATTTTATATTTCCGGACACTGAAGAATTTGAACCTGTACAAGGGTTTCGGCAGTCTTATGATTTCGTAGCGTTTCGACCATTGTGGTATCAGTACGATTTGGATACTCCATATCCGCCTGGATTCTCCGGAACAAACCGACCGAAGATTTCTTTGGGTGAGTGGGGTGATGTTGATGTGAACATACCGGTGGTCGGGATTTATAAATTGGCTATGTATGACGGAATTAAGGAAGCATCGCGTACAGGTCGGTTGAATATCAGGATTGAGGATGATGGTGCGTTTGCCGGCGACAGTACAATTGCAGGTAAGGAGATAAAGGTACTCGGGGTTGCCGATGAATCTGAAGGCAAGCAACAGTTTGAGCAAACTTCGATGATGAGTTATACTTATGCCAATCAACCTGTACTTCCTGCACATGATGAGATTCCCAGGGGTAGCAATCTTGTAAGTGAAAGCCGTTGGATTTATCCTACGAATTCAAAATTGTATTTAATCGTTAACGATCCCGATCTAGAAGGGTTGACGAATTCTGCGGTGCAGAATACCGGGTTTCTTGGTGACTATGAGGAACTTGATACAGTATTGCCCGGCAGACAAGCATCGTTTAGCTATACCATATTGAATATGGTGCTGGAATCGGGATATTTTTTACGCAATGAGACAACAGGGTTGCCTGAAATTAACAGGGTGATGATCGGGCCTCGTGATACTGAAATGCCGTGGGTTGATTTTAAATCACTGGAAACGACCATATGGGAATCATTGCGTGAGATATCATTGTTCGATCATGCGATACCTGAAGGTGATCATACGTTGATTTATTTGGGACGCGGAGTTCCCGGTGATGACAATATCGAATTTGAGCGTACAGGATATTCGAGGGTTGAAGAACGGGGGCTTACACGTTGGAGTTTGGATACTGATAATTTGTATTCGGCGATTGTTGAAATTGATGAGAGCGAAGTGTTGATTGAGAAATATCCGCAGCAGCTTATTGTGTCCATGCCGTTTGCTCCGGACGGGAATCTTGGCGGGTCTCGAACGTTTTTGTTTTCCGGAATATACAATATACCGGATGATCACGGTGAACTGGTAGGGATGGCATACGTTCAGGGCCGGCTGTTTGTGTTCACAATCCATGGTGTTGCCATGGTGTTTGTAGGTGAGATTGTAAGTGAACAACCCAGCGGAAACGCTGTTGTCGATACTGCGCGGTTTCTGACCGACAATCAGTGGGTTCTGAGAAATCTGAAACAGGTACAACCACGCAGTATTGTGACTTATGAACACATGTTGTTCTTCTCTGATGGTATTGACGTGTGGATGCGCGGACAGGAATTGCAGAACATATCCAACGGTGCTGTTACCCTTGCTGATGGTGATCATGTTGGCGGTATTGATGTTGAGAATAAAGAGTATCGTATCAGTGATGGCCATCAAACCTGGGCGTATTCATTGGAAACAAGGGAATGGTCGGGGCCTTATACATATGATACTGAGATAGGAATGTTGTATCGCGACCGGCTGTACGGGGTGAGCGACGGTCATGCGACGCTTCACAATCGAGGGAATGTGTTTGGGGTATATCCGGAATATGAAACTGAAGTTCAGTGGGCCGGCAATGATTTCAATGAATCAACGATCGATAAAATATTCCGTAAGTTTTATCTGGATGTTGAAGGGTCGGGCAGGTTTGAATACAGTAAGAATCGACAGGCGTGGTTTGGTCGTGATCTGGGTGATACCAATACCATAAACGGGATTAAACATGTCGGAGTGAAGCAGGAGTATTCCAACACTCAGTCATTGTATTGGCGGTTCAAAACCAAGGCAAAAGAATTTGCTTTGAAAGGCGTTTCATTTATATGGTACGTAAGAGACAGGTTGTGACATGATTTTTGAAGTTAAAATTCAGAACAAGGACGGCACACTGCGTCATTACAGACCGCTTCCAACCACGATTGAAGACGGGGTTAAGGAATATACTGAGAGTATTAAATTGGTAGGGGGCGCGTCGTTGTTTTCCAATCATGTAACGGTATCTCAAACTAAATTATCGTTACGATCTGAAGCGGCCAGTCTCGATATTGGAAGTGTTACATTTACAGACGGTACGAATACTGTTGGACGTATTGTTGCACCTACAGGAGTTGGGAATCCGGCAGTAGCAGTTATGGGAGTTGGTGCAATGCCTGTACATTTAGATTCAGATGTAGGGATTGCTTTATTATCAGGACCGGCAAATGATAGTAGTTATGTTACGGTGAATTTGTTCAATGCCGGTACATTTCAGGTGATGTCACAAAATAGAAAAGTTTATGTCACGGCGACCGGGACGCACATCGATAATTCACCATTGCACATGCATGAATTGGATATTGTGGAAGCAAAGGATATAACAGCTACAGGAACCATATCATCTAAAACCAAACGGGTTGGTAAGTTTCTTGGTGATAATGCATCGTCTAAATGGGCTAGTGGTGATGTTGATACTGATGCCGCGTTGTTTTCAGATACACGTGAGATTGGAGATATTTTTAGAGCGACATCATTTGACGCTCGAAGAATATGGATGTATGTTGGGGCTGATGAGTGGAAACGAATTACAAATTAATTGATTATAGCATGAAAAATATTGATATTAATCGTGAAATCTATAGGATGGAAGAACTCATCCGCCGTGCCGATCCTAAGATGTCAGTGGCTGAACACATGTTCACAACATTAAATCGTATTGTTGAGCATATCCAGGAACTCGAAACCCGTTCAAATGTAAAAGAGGCCGATAATGATTGAGCGAGGATTGATTAAAATCGGGATGTACTACATGGATGATACTTATGTCGATGTGGAATGGATGGTCGAACCTGAAGAAGAAGGTGAACCTGAAACCGCATTCGATCTTACGATTTTTGACAATATTGTTATGGATTGGAAACGTAAGCGCCGGTTTTTTGCTGATCATGCAGTACGTTGGGAATTGGGTAATGGAATTTATATCGTTGGGGAGTTTAATAATATTTTACGTATTGAATTGAACCGCCGGCGTGTAATGGATGCTCGGCCTGGGTTTAAGTTTTTTGGAGACATCCGGTTTATTGTAGCTAACAAAGTTACTACGTTTTTGGATGTTGAAACCGATATCACACATTCTGTAACTACAGTTAAAATCGAATAATCAAACCACACCACAAATATCAAACATTATGGCAACTTTCAATAAATTCAATAGCTTTGTAGAAGAATTAGCACATGGCGCTCATGATCTTGACAATGATCAACTGACAGTGGCCCTGACCAATGATGCTCCGACCGCTGCTAATTCTGTTCTGGCCGATCTGACTGAGATTGCGTATACCAATCTATCAAGTCGTAATCTGACGCGTACTTCTTCTGGACAGACCGGCGGAACGTACGCTATTGTTCTTGAGGATTTGACATTGACGGCTTCCGGGGGTAGTGTAGCGGAATTTCGTTATGC
>SLSG01000261.1 GCA_007130545.1 Bacteroidales bacterium
ACTCAACACACCACTGATGGCTTGCAGTTGCTTTAGCAACAAAGAACTCGACACGATGAACTTCATAACGCTCCTGGTTTGGATTTAATTAGCAAATATAGTTTATTATTAAAAAACCCGGGTTATTCTTCAAGAAAAAAGGAAACCGGCCGCAGCACATGGCTGAAAAAATAATAATGTGCCAGCAGGTATTCCCCGGTCTCTGTCAGAATGTAAAACCGGTCCGGATCAAAATCAACGTTCGTCGCAGGATCCATATTGATCTCCGGAGGTGGCAGCCGACGGTAAAACTCGAACCGGTGGAGATCCCCAGCATGGGTACTGATCTGCAGCACCATAAATGGCACCGGCAACATCGTGGCCATTCTTTTTTCTGACTCCTGCCCTTTGACGGGGCGGTCATAATACAAGTCTTCAAAGGCACGCAGGAAGCGCAACAACCGCACCAGGTTCAATTTTTCCGGCTGGACAGGGCTGCCGTCATGAAGAGACAGTGCCAGACTGCCGTCCTCCCCGGTTTTGACGGAGTAAGACATTTCCCCTTTCATCGGCAATACCACGGAAACGGTGTGAACATCTCCTCTTTCCAGCTCAAGCAGGAGGCGGCTGCGGTAGCGGTCCTCCCCGGAACCGAAGACCTGCCTGAGTCCGGCTTCCACCCCCGGCAGATGCACCCAGTAATACAAGTCCTCCCCTGCCAGCCGCATGGCTGTCCCCACGCCGTCCACCGCATCGGGTCCGACTTCTATGGAGCGTACCAGTTTCCTGAAGGGGAACAGCCGGATGCCCAAAGGCAGACGAAGCCGGTAGGCGGAAGCGAACACACGAACGGAAATCCCATGCTCCATAAACAAAGCGTCCATCTCCTGCCTGCTTGCCAGTGAGACCGGTCGCCTGACAAGCATTTCGTCAAGCACGGTGAGCAATTCGTTAACCGCCGGCCCATTGGTTGCATGCATTTCATTTAGCAGCCATGAACCATCCTCCTGCCTTTCCAACACCAATTCACCATCCGCCCCTCCCTTCATCTCCACCCTGACGATTTCCTGGTTTGGACCGATCCCAAATGCAGGCAATGAAGAGGATCTTTCCTCTGAATACCGTTGCCACATGAAGACGAGCACGACCAGGGCAACAACCGGTAACACCCAATATCTGGCAAGCCTTCTCATGCCGGTCCCTTGTTTTTTAACGCATATTTTTTTCTTCTCCAGATCATCCTGAGAAAGCCCGTGAGCGCGACAAGGATAAGGGGCAACGCCATATTTACGAGCTGTACCACAGACCTGTCACGCTGAATCAGGGTCTTGTCAAGCAGTCGCAGACGCACCTCCCGGCTGCGGGCTGCAATCAATCCGGAATCATCCGCCAGGTAATTCACGGCATTCAGGATAAAATCCCGGTTCCCGAATGTCTCCCCGCTGAAACGATCGTAACCCAAAGGAAGCACTTGTCCGCCGCTGCCAAACTGGTTGCGAATGATGTCCCCATCGCTGACCACAATCATGGCAGACGGCAGGCCCTCATCAAGACGGGCGAAGCCGGAAGGCAAGTCCACTTCAGGGGGTACCCGGTTTCGGAACAAAGATTCAAACCGCCCCTCAAGCAATACAGCAACCGTGCGCGGTGGACCACTGAACAGCCTTTCATCAGGCGGTTCCTGCAAAATGTCAAGTCCGATTCTTACCGGGCCCGGCATCGTCCTGGAATACGGAGAAGTCTCAAGCAGCATGGTCTTTGCAATCCCGGGACTTTCAATGGTATCCATGCTGCTGACGAATTCGGTGCGGACCAGATTGATGTTCCGGACGATTGGATGGTTGCTTGCGGGTGCAACCAATGGAAAGAAGTACCATGGCAGCAGGTTGATCTGCGGCCTGCCGGCCATTTCGCCAGTGGTCACCGCCAGGGGAGCAGCCTGCAGGTCCATCACCAAATCCGGATTCAGCCGCACGCCATACCTGAAGAACATATCATCCAGGTTCAGGGACCAACCCATTCCGATCGTTTCGTAATCCGGGGGCTGCAGGCTGTCCATCTCCGCATAGACCGGGTCCACCAGCCACAATATCCGACCACCGTTCATCACAAACTGATCCAGCAAATACTTGCCTTGCTCAGTGAATGGCTGACGGGGCTGTGCCACTACAAGGGTACCAATACCACCCCATGCCTCTTTATTCCCGTCCAGCCTGATTCGCTCCACCTGGTAAAACTCACCGAGTGCGGATGAGATATCGGCCACATACCTGGCACCAAACTCCCCCTGCCCTTCCAGAAAGCCAACTTTCTGGTCCCGTCCTGCCGTAAGCTTGCGGACCGTGCTGGCCAGGCTGTATTCCAGGGCCTGTGCAGAATTATTAAGCACCTCCTCTGCGTGCAGCCCGATCTGGTCTTTGAGTAAGTGCAGCGGAATTTCCTGATCCCTGTATGACACCATTGCGCCCGGAAAGATCAGTTGCCGGGAGGTGGCATCATCGGCGCGCACCTGCACCTGGGTGGGCTGAAGTCCTTTTTCGATCAATGCCTCCACGTAACGCCTCCCTCCTTCCCCGCTGCCTGCCTGCAGGGGATTCACGAACTCATATTGTACCATATCAGAATAGGCCCGGAATTCATCCAGCATCTCCCGGCATTCGTTTCTTAGTTTCCTGAAGCCGGCCGGCAGATTTCCATCAAGATAAACCCTGAACAAAACCAGATCGTCCAGCTCAGTCAGCATTTGACGCGTGGCCGGGCTCAGCGTGAAACGCTTTTCACTGGTGAGGTCAATGCGCATGAAGCGGTAAGACCCCGCCAGGTTGAGTCCGGCTACAACCACCAAACCTGCCAAAAAAGCTGTCAAATGACGACTTCTGGTCTTCCCATACAGCCCGCGCAAGGAAAACTTCCCGAGCCATTTACGGCTTTCCAGGCGAATCTTTGTCATCAGCAGGAAAAAGCCGGTCAGGCTGAAAAAGTATATTAAATCCCGGGTGTCGATCACACCGCGGCTGATGGATGTGTAGTGTGACTGAATTCCCATGTGGCGCACCAGCCACCCGAGCCTTCCCATTTGCTCCATTTCATAGGCCATCTCGAATCCAATGAAGACGAATCCGCTCATGAACATCGCCAAAATAAACGCAATGACCTGGTTTCCGGTCAGGGACGAAGCAAACAGTCCGATACCCACAAATGCCGCCCCCAGTAAAAAGAGCCCGATAAAAGAGCCCCATGTCCCTCCAGTATCCACTCCCGGGGGAAGGGCATACCACCAGACAGTATAAAAATACACCAGAGTCGGAAGCAGGGAGAAAACCACCAGGGTGATACCGGCAAAGTACTTCGCCAGAATAATCTGGGTGTCAGTCAATGGCTTTGTGAGCAACATCTCCAGGGTTCCGCTCCTTTTTTCATCTGCGAAGAAACGCATTGTAATGGCCGGAATCAGAAACAGGTATACGTAAGGGGCCAGCTGGAACAGACCATTCAGATTGGCGTAGGGAGAATCCGGTATGTTGTATTGCCCCGGGAAGACCCATAAAAACGAACCGATGATCGAAAGAAACACAGCCACGACGATCATCCCGGTCAGGGTATTTAAAAAAGCGGTGATCTCCTTGAAATAAAGTCTGATCATCAGAAAAGAAAGGTCTTGTTTATTTAAATTCGATCGACACCGTGTCGTTCATATACAGCCCGAGTAAACTGGAGGCCTTCCCCTGGTTGATGGCAATTTCCAGGAATCCGGTGGACCCGAACAGGGCCAGTTTTTCACCGGGAACCACATCGGCGTAAGCCTGGTGAATCTGCGAGATAGAGTGGCCCGGGGAACGAAAGCCAATGGAAAAAGGACGGTTTTTGCCCACCTGCCTGAATATCTCCTTGTCAATATTGACCAGCACATTCTCGTAATTGTCGATGAAGATCACCTTGCCAATGATCTTTTCAGGGTAGATCACAGGCTTAAAAGGAATCCGCTGGTTTAGTTCCCCGTGGGGTCTGCCAAGTTCACTGAACGCCTTGCCCCCGGCAATCATCGATGCCGCTACTGCAAATACGTCCCGCGTGGAAAAGGTAAAGTAGTCAGAATCCTGAATAATCTCCAACTCCACTGCGCTTTCCGGTTGGTTTTCAAAAAGCAGCGAAAAGATCCCGTTGTCCGCCCCAATAAAATAGTGTCCCTGGTGGCTTACCGCAATATGAGGGTTCTGCAGTCCTGCTTCGGTGTTCACCCCGACCAGGTGAATGGTCCCTTGCGGAAAATGGGGATAAGCATTCTTCAGAACGAAACTGGCCTGCATGATGTCAAATGCCGGCACCTGGTGGCTGATATCGATGATCGTTGCCCCGGGTATCAGCTTCAGCAAATTGCCTTTTACCGCTCCCACATAATGATTGGCGCAACCCCAGTCGGTAGTCAGGGTGATAATGGTCATTGCTCAGCTAGTCTCTTGTTGGTATTTAAAAATATTGTTATTTTGCAAAATCAAAAGTAATGATTTATTGTTTGCTTTGCGGGGTTATTGCAAGGCATTTGCGAGCAAATTACAAAAAGGAATTAGCCAGGGCCTTACATGGGTGAAAAAACGATTACGTTGGAAGCAGTTCATCCGCCTGAAATATTCGGGCTTAGGGAAGAAAAACTGCGTTTGTTGAGGAACTTATTCCCAAAGCTGAAGGTCATCTCCAGGGGGGAAGAATTGAAAATAATCGGTGACGATGAGGAAATCCGCTATTTTGAGGACAAGTTCTCGCTGATGCTGAACCACTACGACCGGTATGGGAAACTGACCGAGGAGAACATCCTGGAGATCGTTGCGCATGCAAATGGGCGCATCGACAGTTCTTTAACTGAAGAAACCGGATCGGAGTTGATACTGTATGGCCGGGATGGCATGTTGATCAAAGCCCGGACGCCCAACCAGCTAAGAATGGTCGAGCGCTTCAAGTCCCACGACCTGCTCTTTGCAATCGGACCGGCAGGTACCGGGAAGACCTATACTGCCGTGGCACTGGCGGTGAGGGCATTGAAAAACAAGGAGGTCAGGCGCATCATTCTGGCCCGGCCGGCCGTGGAAGCCGGTGAGAACCT
>SLSG01000057.1 GCA_007130545.1 Bacteroidales bacterium
ATGCCATTGTCGGCTTTTCCGAATTCCTGAATGAACCCGGACTGGACCCCGCGCGTATCCATCACCTGACAGATATCATATGCCGGAGCAGCAACCAACTGCTGTCTATCATCGAGGATATTGTGAACATCTCCAAGATTGAAGCCGGACTGATAGAGGCGTGGGAAAAGGAGACCAGCGTAAGCAAAATCATCTCCAATGTCTATGACCAACTGCAGATAAAAGCGGCCGAGAAGGAGATCAAGTTCCGGTACAACACAAGCCTGCAGGAATCCGAGACCCTTGTGATCACAGATGAGACCAAGCTCACACAGGTGCTGACCAACCTGGTCGACAACGCCATCAAGTTTACCGAGAAGGGACATGTGGAATTCGGATGCTCCCTGAAGGACGGGTTCCTGAAGTTCTATGTCGCAGATTCCGGGACGGGAATCGATCCGGATAAGTTCGAAATCATTTTTGAGCGTTTCCACCAGGTGGAGACCGAGCATTCACAGACAAAGGGGGGAATGGGACTCGGACTTCCGATCTCCAGATCCTTTGTGGAGCTGCTGGGCGGGGAGATCTGGGTAGAGTCCACACCTGGTTCCGGGTCTATTTTCTTTTTCACCATTCCCTGGAAGCCTGTTTCCAATGTTCAGAAAAAAATCCCGGACAGGGAGGAAGTCGGACTAAAGGACAGGCAGACCATCCTGGTGGCAGAGGACGAGGAGAACAACTTCGAGCTGACCAAGGTGATCCTCTCCATGTATGATGTGGAAATTCTGCATGCCTGGGACGGGCAGCAGGCCCTGGAAATGGCACGGGACAATCCCGACATCGACCTGGTACTGATGGACATCAAAATGCCCGTCATGAATGGCTACGATTCCACAAGGGAGATTAAGAAGCTCAGGCCAAAGCTGCCCGTGGTCGCCCTGACGGCTTATGCATTGCCGGGGGACCGGGAAAAAGCATTGGGTGCCGGCTGCGATGATTATATGTCCAAGCCCGTCTCGCTCAAGGAATTCCTGACAATAGTGAAAAAGCATTTATAAGATGGTCCACAAAGCCTGCATTCCCCTTTTCTTTTGCGCCCTGACACTGGTCTGCAACCTGACCATGGCTGTTTCCGCAGTAGGACGGGAGATTCCCCGGCAGTATCCTGAGGTGCCGGATACGATTCTGGTGAAAGGGGACTGGTACTACCCCCCTTATGAATTTCTGGATGAGAACGGGAAGCCGGCAGGTTTCAATGTGGAGCTGTTCAAGGCCATTGCGGAGGACCTGGCCGGGAAGGAGGTCATCGTGCAAAACAGCGACCTGATGCATGAATACCTGCTCGAAACCGGACTTACCGACAAGATCATTGCCGTTCAGGGACAGCTGGAAGCCCTGACATTGCTGAACAGCGGACTGTTCCAGCTTAAGGCAAGCGGGGAGTACGATGGGCTCTACAAAAAGTGGTTCGCAGTGTACGAACAGCAGCAGGCCTGGAAAAGGTACCGTCCTTTTGTCATCGGCATTCTCGCATTTGTTGTGACCCTGACCCTGTTCATCATTCTGCTGCGCCTGCAGGTGGCCAAAGCCCGGCGCAGGCTTCAGGATAGCGAAAGCCGCTACGTCAATGTCTTTCAGAACAGCCATGCCGTGATGATGCTGGTCGACCCCGAAAGCGGAAGGATCGCAGATGCCAACCAGGCCGCCAGTGAGTTCTATGGCTGGCCGCAGGAGGAACTGCGCAACAAACCCGTTTCAGAGATCAACGTGCTGTCGGATGAAGAGATCCTGGCCGGGATGGAAGAAGCCGGCAAGGCAGAGAAGAGCCTGTCCACTTGCCAGCACAGGCTGGCCAATGGCAAGGTACGCCATGTGGAGGTGTACAGCGGAACGGTCCCGTTCGGCAAAAAAAACCTGCTGTTCTCCATCGTTCATGATGTAACCGACCGCCAGCTGGCCGAAGCATCCAACAGAGAGCTGGAAGCCTTCGCCTATTCCGTTTCGCATGACCTGAGGGCCCCGCTGAGGGCCATTGACGGTTTCTCCCGCATCCTGCTGGAAGATTACAGCGGGAAGCTGGATGAGGAGGGGAAAAGGGTCTGTGGCATAATCAGCGAGAATACCCGCAAAATGAGCCAACTGATCAATGACCTGCTGGCATTCTCCCGCCTGACAAACGCGGAGATGCAGAACCTGGAGATTGACATGGGCCGGATGGTGGATTCGGTCTGCCACGAACTGGCCGATGAGGGCAAAAGGAAGCAGGTAAAACTTGTTGTGGACCCCCTTCCGAAGGTCAAGGGAGACCCGGCCATGATCCGGCAGGTATGGAGCAACCTGATCGAAAACGCATTGAAATTCACGGCCGGAAGGGAAATGCCGGAAATACACATTCGCGCCATACGGGAGAAAAAGCGAATCATCTTTTCTGTCGAAGACAATGGGGTGGGGTTTGACATGCATTATTCCGAAAAGCTCTTCCGGGTGTTTCATCGCCTCCACTCCCCAAAGGAGTTTCAGGGGACCGGAGTCGGATTGGCCATCGTTCAACGGGTGGTGGAGCGGCATGGCGGAAGGACCTGGGCAAAGGGGGAAATCGGGCAGGGGGCAATCTTTTATTTCTCTTTACCGGAAAATTAATCACTTTTTTAGGATAAAATCCATATTTTTCCACAGGTATCGTTTCTTTGCATATAAATTCACCTGAATAATTCTACTGGTATGGAAAAGTTCGATCCCGTCGAAATTCTGATTGTGGAGGACAACGCCAGCGATTCTGAGCTGATGTTGCGGGCCCTGAAAAAAGACAACCTGGTCAATCAGATCCATTTGGTGGAAGATGGGGCCGAGGCCCTGGATTTCATTTTTTGCCGCGGTGAATATGAAAGCTACAGCCATGCCAAACCCCTGAAAGTCGTTTTTCTGGACCTGAAGCTGCCGAAGGTTGGCGGACTGGAGGTGCTGCGGCAGATACGTGCAAATAAGGCAACCTCCCAAATACCCGTGGTGGTCGTCTCCTCCTCCAGGGAAGACCCCGACATCAAAACGGCCTACGAGCTTGGAGCCAATGCCTATGTCGTCAAACCGGTTAATTTCGATGACTTTATCAAGGCCATGCGGCATACCGGATTATTCTGGATGCTTGTGAATGAATCCCCGTAAAACGACCACCTGCAATCATGTAAACCCGAACCCATGAGTGAAGAACTCCGAATCCTGATCGTAGAGGATGTCCCCAGTGATGCAGACCTTGCCGAGCGTGAAATATCCAAGGTCATTCCCTCCAGGGTGTTTAAACGGGTGGAAACCCGGGTGGACTTCGAACAAGCTTTGGAGGAGTTCAAACCGGATCTGATCGTCTCAGATTACCAGATGCCTTCCTTCAACGGAATGATGGCATTGAAGATCGCCCTGGAGCTGGCGCCGCAGGTCCCTTTCATCATGCACACAGGCTCGATGAACGAAGACTTTGCCGTGGAATGCATGAAGGCCGGGGCCACCGACTATGTAATCAAGGAGCATATGAAGCGCCTTGGTCCGGCCGTACTGCGCGCGCTGGAGCTGAGGAAGGTACAAACCGACCGGCTGAATGCTCAACAGGCATTGTCAGAAAGCGAGCTTCGATTCAGAAGGTTGACAGAAAATGCAGATGACCTGATCTACCGGTTCGAACTTTACCCGGAGAAAAAATTCTCCTATGTGAGTCCTGCTGCCACCCGCATCACCGGTTACACGCCGGAGGAGCATTACCTGGACCCGGAGCTGGGAATGAAAATGGTGCACCCCGACGACCAGCACCTGTTAAGCTTATTGTCATCCGACGAAGAAGCCATACGCACGCCCGCAACGCTCAGGTGGATCCGCAAGAACGGGGAAGTCATCTGGACCGAGCAGAGGAATGTGCCCATTTATAACGAAAAAGGTCAGCTGATTGCACTGGAAGGCATCTCCCGCGACATCACCGAACGCAAAAGATCGGAAGAGGCCCTGAAGAGGGCAAAGGAGAAAGCCGAGGAAAGCGACCAGCTGAAGACCGCTTTTCTCAACAACCTTTCACACGAGATACGAACCCCCCTGAATGCCATTGTGGGGTTTTCGGAGTTTCTGAATGAACCCGGCATCACCCGGGAGCAGATCGGCAACTTTACCAGGATCATTCGCAGCAGCAGCGACCAGCTCCTTTACATCATCGACGACATTGTCAACATCAGCAAGATCGAAGCCGGACAGATTGAAAACTTCGACAAGAAATGCGACATCAACAAGGTCCTGAACCAGGTGTACAACTTGCTGCTCCCGAAAACCAGCGAAAAACAGATTAAGTTCCGTTTCCATACAGGGCTGAATGAAAAGGAGGCAATGGTGATCACTGATCAGGCCAAGCTGGAGCAGGTCCTATACCACCTTGTCGGCAATGCGGTTAAATTCACCGATGAGGGGCATGTGGAGTTTGGCTGCTCGCTCAAGGAGGATTTTCTGCGGTTTTACGTGGCCGATACCGGGGCCGGCATCGAGCCTGCCCACCAGGAAATTGTGTTCCAGCGGTTCCACCAGATAGACACTGGCGAAAGGCGGGTGAAAAGCGGCATGGGGCTGGGCCTGCCCATCGCCAAGGCCTTTGTGGAGAGATTGGGCGGACAGATATGGATGGAGTCCAATCCCGGTGCGGGAACAATGGTCTTTTTCACGGTCCCGTGGCGCCCGGAAACAGCACCCGTAATAAGCAAAGACAAGGGGTCAGCGAAAGGGTCAGCCGACCGAAAAACCATACTGGTGGCCGAAGATGAGGAAAACAATTTTGAGTTGCTTCGTGTCATTCTTTCTTCGTCTGACATGGAAATCATCCATGCCTGGGATGGCAAGCAGGCCCTGGAATATGTGAACGACAACCCGGGTATCGACATGGTGCTGATGGATATCAAGATGCCGGTCATGGGGGGATACGAAGCCACGCGCAAGATAAAGGCCCTGAAACCGGACCGGCCCGTGGTGGCGCTGACGGCCTACGCCCTGCCGGGCGACAGGGAAAAAGCCCTGGATGCCGGCTGCGACGACTATATGGCAAAGCCCGTTTCGCTGAAAGAGTTTCTAAGGGTG
>SLSG01000295.1 GCA_007130545.1 Bacteroidales bacterium
ACCACAAATCCGCTTTCCAGTGACCTGCAGGCGCTGCCGCTTCCCAGCCGGGCGAAAAATGAAGCCTTCTGCAGGAAGCGGGAATCCGTGATCATGGATTTACCCAGGTCGCCGGACGCTGGGGTTGCCCCTACCGCCCGGCCCAGCAGCAGTTGCTCCATATGGCAAAGGCAAAGTGCCAGCGCGCTGAAGGCGGCAGCCGAAGAGGCGATTCCTGCGGAATGCGGAAAAGTGCTTTCGCTTTTTACAGACAATGCCATCCCTTGCAAAAATGGGAAATAAGGGTATAAGCTTTCCAGATAGGAAGCGATCCGCTGCCGGAAGCCAGCGTGCGGTTCCCCGTTCAGTAAAAATTCCTTCAGTCCCGCACCTTCAGCCCCGGCAGGCTGCCAGGCCAAGCTGATACGTACCACGCTGGCTTTTAACACGAAGCTGACAGAGGCATTCATCGGGATCTGGCCGGGTAATTTCCCCCAGTATTTTACCAATGCAATATTTGAGGGAGACTCCCAGGCGATCTGGCCTGCGGTCACTTCCATACGGGCCGTTTTTCTTCCTTCTTCGAGGTAAGTATTCTTCAATTCCATGCTTCTTTATTTATTTCAGCACCAGGTCCTCAAACGGAATGGGCGAGTGGAAACCTTTTGACACGAAGTATGCGCTCAGGTCAGCCCTGTCCAGGGACGAAGCAGCCAACAGGAAATCTCCCCCCCAGGCGCCGAGGGACTTGACAGCCCCGTCAAAATCGCTGAACGATGTTTCCATGACGGGCGTTTTCCCAATGGCCTTTGCGGTGATTCTTTCGTGTTTGAGCATCAGTTGTATGAACTTTTCAAGCTCATGGGTCATCAGCATCTGCCTGGAAATCTCCGAAATCCTCCTCACATCCACCGGGTCTGATTCCTCTGCATGGTAGCCCTCCAGGCTGCCAGGGCTGCTTTGTTTTTTCCCGGTATAGACAAAATACAAATTTTCAGAAAAGACGGGATGAAACCCAACCTGACTGACCCGGGGCTGTTCCTGATGGCCTTTGTAATGATAGATCAGCGGACCCTGGCTGCGGGCACAGGCAATGTCGTAACCCGATCCGCCAAGGGTACGGAAAAGCAATTGGTATGGGTTCACGTTTGCCCACCATGCCAGGTTAGAGACCAGGGTGGAACTGCTGCCCAGGCCCCACTGCCGGTCAAACTCCAGTTCGGTTGTCACAAGCCTTGATCGCCGGTCGTCCAGGAAGCGGGGGTTCATCTTAATCGCCTCCAGCAGGATGGTTTGCAGGGTCTTCGCAATGGTCTCGTCACTATACTCCTCCATTTCCATACCGGCTCCTCTGTAACGGGCCCGGAACCATTCATTGCCCTTTTCCCTGGCCGACCATTCAAGGGATCCGGCGGCGGCACCGGTTTCGACAACCCTCATGGATTGCCCCATCCTGACCGGGACCGCCAGCGCCCCTGCTCCGGCCAGCACCAGATATTCACCGCTGATCATCAGCTTCCCGTTCGAACGAAAATACAGGCTGTCCATCTCTAGGGTCCCCCCCCTTCCCGGATTCGTTTTATGAAACCGGCCACTGCCTGGTGGCTGGGCTTTTTATCAGAAAAGTAGTTTTCTGCAATGGCTCTTTCTTCCGGGGTGGCACCCAGTTGCAACAGGATGTTCGGAAGGTGCATCCGCATATGTCCGGCCTGAATGCCTGTGGTGACCAGTGAGCGCAGGGCAGCAAAGTTGTTTGCCAGTCCGGCCGCCGCGGCGATCATCATCAGGTCCTGTGCATTGGGATTCCCCATAAGCTGCAGGGAAAAGTCCGCCAGGGGGTGCAGCCTGGTCAGTCCGCCAACGGTCCCCACCGCCATAGGCAGTTCCAGTGAAAACCTGAATACCCCGCCTTCCATGCTGGCCTGGCTGAGCGAACGGTACTGTCCGGACCGGGAAGCCCATGCGTGGGCTCCGGCCTCAATGGCACGAAAATCGTTCCCGGTAGCCAGGACCACGGCATCCACCCCGTTCATGATGCCTTTGTTGTGCGTAGTGGCCCGGAAGACATCCATTTCCGCGATCTTCACCGCCATCAGGAAACGCTCTGTAAAATCTTCTGGATGAATGCCGCCAACCATCCCCAATGCTTCCACCGGGCATTCGGCCACGACCTCCACGGTGCAGCCCGGGCAATAATTTGACAGGATCGCCATCAGCGGCTCATAGTCCTCCTCCCGGAAGCCGGAATGGCTGGCCAGGAACTCCTGCAATCCGACCCCAAACTCCTCCAGGACAGAATTGATAAAGTTTGCCCCCATGGCATCTGCGGTTTCGAAGCCCGCAATAAGCTGGAAATAACCCGCTTCGATTTCCGGAAACTCCCTTAATGTCAAAGAGGTGATCCCTCCGCCACGCCGGGTCATGTTTTCCGCCAGGCTGTCGGTACGGGTCCTTAGCCAGGCTTCAATCTCCGGCATCGCGGCGATTAGTCTGGCAGGGTTCCCGGAATATTTGAAATGCAGCTGTCCGTTTTTTTCGGTTCCGCGTACCCTTGCCGTGAATCCGCCCCGCACTGCCCAGAAACGGGCTGCTGAGCTGGCAGCGGCCACCACGGAGCTTTCTTCGATCACCATGGGTACCATGTAGATGTTTCCATTGATCAAAAAATTCGGTGCCACGCTGAAGGGAAGCGGGAAATTGGTCAGGGTGTTCTCACTGAACTCAGAAAGGATCTTTTGGATCGCATCGTCGGGATGAAAAAAGGAAGACAATGTTTTCAGGGCAGCCCTGGGCTCCTTTGCAAAGCCCGAGACCAGGGTTCTTTTTTCTTCGGGAGAAAGCTTCGAAAACCCTTTAATAATCTGGTTTTTATTCATCAGGCATTCGGGGTATTAATGGCCAATGGCAAGGCCTTTCGTATGGTCTTACGGGCGGCAATTGTTGCCCGGTCAGTCCCTGACCCGCAAAAACGCATAGGCCAGCTGCAGGCCCCTGACCTGGAGCTCCAGAAAGGACCTCAGGCTGGCATAATCATCTCTGGCATATTTCAGGAACGCGGATGCCTGGCCGTAGATGGCCGGAATCTTTGCCTTATTGATCAGGTAGTATCCATCCAGAAAGGACTTTATCCCCCCTGAGACGATCAGCTGTTTGCATTTGACAAGGCCGGGTTCGTTGGCAAGGATGTGGTTGACCATGCCCACCATTTGTCCCGCATCATGTCCCACGTGTGAGAGGGGCTCAAACAGTTCCAGCTCTGCAGGGTCGCTTCTGAGCAATTCCACCTTTGAAAAATTCGTTCCCCCGAAGGCCCCGAATTCAATCGCAGCCAGTGGCATGGCCAGCAGCTCCCTGAGGCTCTGGTACCCCATTCCCTGTCCGACTTCCTTCACAATGAGCGGGAAGTTGGCCACATCCACCAACCTATGCAGGGATTCCAGGGCCGTTTTTTCCAGCCGGTCGCCTTCTGGCTGAAACCACTCCTGAAACGGGTTTACATGAATGATCAGTCCGTCTGCCCTTAGCTTTGCCACAAGTTCGCCCAGGGCATCCAGTTTTTTATCCCGGATCATGATCTCCAGCTGGTTGATCCCCAGGTTGGCAAATAGCGGAACCTCATCGCCTATGATATCGCGCATGTCAAAGTCCGACAAATAGGTATCGTCCTCCAGTATGATCCGGCAGGAACCCAGACCCATGCCCATGCCGAATTCCCTGCAGGCTCTGGCCAGGTTCCTGTTGATGGTGCCAGCCAGCTTGGTGCCGCCCGTCATGCTCGACACCCAAAGGGGCAGGCGCAGGCTTTTGCCGGCAAAGTCCGTTTCCGGGATCCCGTTTTCCGGATGGGCACTGAGCAGCGGCTCATAGAAAAAACGGGTGTCAATGTCCTTTACGAGGGTTTGAGACTCAAGCGCGAGGTCTATATGGTCTTTTTTTCGGTCTTCCATATGGTGGGAATCAAATGCCCAGGTACCTGGAAATTACCATGCGCAGGATTTCAGACGTGCCCTCCCCGATCTGCAGCAGTCGCTGGTCACGATAGAATCGCTCCACCTCATTGGGTTTAAACAGGCCCCTGGCCCCAAGGATCTGGACCGCCTCGTCGGCGATCTCCTTGGCGATCTCTGATGTATACAGTTTGGCCATCGCAGATTCCCGGGCATATTGTTGGTTTTGGTCCTTTTTCCAGCAGGCGTTGTATAATGTATTCCTGGCCAGCTCGATCTTCATATCCATATCGGCCAGTTTGAATGCCACGGCCTGGAATTTGGATATTGGCTGGCCGAATTGCTCCCTTTTTTTTGCATGTGCCAGTGCCGCTTCAAAGGCACCCCTCGCCAGGCCCAGTCCGATTGCACCAATCGACAGGCGTCCCGCATCCAGGGTGTTGAGCATGATACGACCGCCCTGTCCGGGTTCTCCCAGCAGGTTTGCTTCCGGTACGCGGCAGTCTTTAAAATGAAGCCTCCCGGTATCGCTTGCACGCCACATCAACTTTCCCAGCATCCTTTCCGTTGTATATCCTGGAGTACCCTTTTCCACAATGATCGTGGAAAGCCGTTTGCGGCCGTCCACCACGGCAGTCACTGCCTGCAAAGTAACCCCTCCCGAGATATCGGAAGTGGCATTGGTGATGTGTGACTTAGAGCCATTGATCACCCAGTGTCCGTCGACCAGTTCGGCCCTGGTCTCTGACCCCATGGCATCCGAGCCGGCATTGTCTTCGGTCAGGCCGAAAGCCCAAATCTTTTCGCCTGTACACAGCGGGGGGATGTACTTCCTTTTCTGCTCCTCCGTGCCATATTTCAGCAAGGGAGTGATTCCAAGGGAATTCACTGCTGCGACTGTGGCAGCCTGGGAGGAATCCACCCGGGCAAGCTCTTCCACAATGATGATATAGGAGAGGGTGTCGAGTCCATGACCACCGTATTCCTTCGGAGCCTGCACGCCAAAAAACCCAGCCTTCCCCATTTTCCTGGTTAATTCCACAGAGAAAGTCTCGGTTTCATCCAGTTCGGCCGCCAGCGGGCGAATCTCCTTTTCTGCAAATTCCCGTACCCGGGCCCTGAGCGCTTCGTGCTCTTTA
>SLSG01000258.1 GCA_007130545.1 Bacteroidales bacterium
CTTGAAAAGCTGTTCCTTCAATACGCCTTCTACCGGACTCGGAATTTCGGAGTCGACCTTGTCGGTGGCAATTTCCAGGATGGCGTCATCCAGTTCGATCGTATCCCCGACATTTTTCAGCCATTTGGTTATCGTGGCTTCTGTAATACTTTCGCCCAACTTGGGCATTTTCAATTCAAAATTTGCCATGTGGTTCTGGTTTTTACCCAAATTTAACAAAAATCCATGTAAAAGGTTTAGACTGCCAGGCAAACCGGGGCCTGGTGTTTACCGCCTTCCGAGCATTTTGTATGCCTTCAGGAAAAGCCTCAGGTCGTTCTCCATTTTATAATCCTTGGCATACAGGCCATTCAGGTTGTGCAGGGTGTCTGGATGCAGTTCCCTGTTTTTGAATCCGGTCCCTGGATACAGGACACCTTCCCTGATCCGGGGGAAGGACCCGGTAGTGGGACCCGGATGGTAGCCCACCCAGGATTTGCATCCGGCCATCACCGACAAGATGTTTCTTACCAGTCCGCTTCGGTTGGGGACCAGCAGCAGGTGTACCGGAAGGCTAAGCAGCAGCAGGACGGACATCAGCAGGTCGAACACCCGCTTGTTGCGCCGGTTGGCAGGCTTGCTGATGGCATTGATATTGACCGCGAAAAGATCCTCGAAAGTGTCAATGCTGTTGCTGCCGATAATGAACAGGCTTTCAGGTGGGGCGATCTTGAAATCCACCCCCTGCATGTTCAGGTTTGCCATATGGTCAATGATGGACTGTGAGGACATTTCCCCGGCACAGAATATCACTTCATCGATGGCGTAGATCTCTATGATCTCGTTGATTTGCGCGATGGTTCCCAGGAACTCCCCGCCCGGGGATTTCTGCCTTTTCAGCGAGGCCAATCCGACAAAAGACGCATTACCGGACTGCCTGATCAACTGTATGATGCGCGAGGCTTCCTCGCCTTCCCCGGCGATCAGCACCCGTTTCTGTTTTTTTTCCCCCATATACCATCCCTTGCCCCGCGCCAGGGAGATGGCCACACGTGACAGCAGCATGGCCGCCAGGGCCCAGACGCTGCCAAGCAGGATCAGCGCTCTGGAGAAACGCAGCTCCAGTGGGAGCAGGGCATAGATTACCAGGATTGCCACGGTGCCCAGTCCGATTCCCCTGACGATCCGGAAGGACTTCACCGGCTTGTCATAGCCGCCGCTGAAATAGACCGATACCAGCCAGATCAGGATATAGGCGGGCACGACGGCCGACATGAACAGGGGTGGGTAATACGTGGTCTCCGCCATGAAGAACTGGTGCTCCCAGTAATCCTTGATAAAGTAAAAACCTGCATAAAGCAGCACGGCATCCAGCACCGGCCAGAATACCCTGCGCACAAAACGTCCGGCAATGGCTAATGAAGCCCTGAAGTATACAGCCAGATTGATCAGCAGCGAAAACAGGCGGGCATTCTTTCTGGAAAAATGCTTGCGTGCAAAGATGATCATCGCATTGTAGAACACGAGCACATAGTTGATGCTGCTTTTTTTGGTGCTTTCCCCCTTGTAGTGGATGATGCGGGTGCCGGGAAAGTAGTAATTGCTGTATCCCGCTTCGGTGATGCGGTAGGAAAGGTCGATGTCCTCCCCGTACATGAAGAAATCCTCGTCCAGCAGTCCCGTTTTATCCAAAACCTCCCGTCGAAGCAACATGAAGGCCCCTGAGAGCACGTCCACCCGGTGTGTTTCCTCTTTGTCCAAAAACCCCAGGTGGTACCTGCCGAAAGTCCGCGACTTCGGAAACAGGGCAGAGAGTCCGAATACCTTGCAAAAAGCCACTCCGGGCGTGGGAAGGCCCCTTTTGGATTCCGGCAAAAAATTTCCCTGCCCATCCAGCATCTTCACTCCGAGTCCGCCTCCATCCGGATGCGCGTCCATAAATCCCACCACCTTTGGCAGGGTGTCGTCCTCCAGCACCGTATCAGGGTTCAGCAGCAGCACATACCTGCCCCGGGCTTTTTTGATGGCCTGGTTATTGGCCTTGCTGAAGCCGAGGTTGTGTTCATTGGCCATTAACTGGACATCCGGGAATTTATCGGCCACCATCTCCACCGAACCATCCACGGAGTTGTTGTCCACCACAAACACTTCCATGTCCAGGTCCTTGCCGGAAGTAAAAACGGATTTAAGGCATTGCTCCAGAAAAAACTTCACATTGTAGTTGACGATCACCACCGAAAGGTCCATGTCCGCTATTTGTTGATAAGGGTTTCGTACGCAGTGCGATTGACGATCGAGCGTCCGAGGGTAATCTCGTCGGCATACTCCAACTCGTCACCGATGGCGATTCCGCGGGCGATCACGCTGAGCTTCACTTCATAGGATTGCAGCTTCTTGTAGATGTAAAAATTGGTGGTGTCTCCTTCCATTGTGGTACTCAGGGCCAGAATGACCTCGCGGATGCTGCTGTCTGGCGAGGCCACGCGGTTCTCGAGCGACTCCATCTGCAGCTCTGCCGGACCGATGCCGTCCATCGGTGAAATGATGCCTCCCAGCACGTGGTAGAGGCCCCGGTACTGCCCGGTGTTCTCAATGGCAATCACATCCCTGATGTCTTCCACCACACATAAAAGGGAAGTGTCCCTCCGGGGGGAGCGGCAAATCTCACAAAGTGGAAGGTCGGAAATGTTGTGGCATGCCTGGCAGTAAACGACTCCTTTGCGCAAGTTCGTCAAAGCCTCTGAAAAGCGCACCACAGAATGTTCTTCCTGGCGCAGCAGGTGCAGGACCAGCCTGAGCGCGGTTTTTTTCCCGATCCCGGGCAGGCTGGAGAATTCCTCCACGGCGGCCTGAAGAAGTTTGGACGAAAAGCTTTCCAAAATATGCCGGATTGGTGAGACCGAAAGGCCAAAGTTAATCAAAAGTGACGGTTACAAAGACAAAATCTTTGCCTATTTTTGCCCCTGAAAGCCGTCAGTCGCCACATTGACGATGCCTACTGTCGCCACATTGCGATGCCGGACTGCCGGCATCCACAGAACCAATACTGACAAGTTCCCATGAGTCCGATTCTGATCCTGATCTGCTTTATTATTTATACCTCCCTGATCTTTTTGATCTCGCGCCTGACCGTCCGAAGGAAAGCCGGCAACCAGGCCTACTTCCTTGGCAACCGCAACTCCCCCTGGTACGTGGTGGCCTACGGCATGATCGGGGCCTCGCTGTCGGGCGTGACATTCATGTCGGTTCCCGGCCTGGTCAAGACAGAGCAATTCTCATACATGGTGCTGGTGTTCGGCTACCTGGCCGGCTACCTGGTCATCGCAAAGGTGCTGCTGCCTTTGTACTACCGGCTCAACCTGACTTCTATCTATGCCTACCTGGAGCAACGCTTCGGCTATTATTCACACAAGACCGGCTCCTTTTACTTCATCATCTCCCGCCTGATAGGTGCTTCCTTCCGTATGTTTTTGGTGGTGAACGTACTGCAGATCTTTGTCTTCAATGCCTGGGGCATCCCGTTCTGGGTCACCGTGAGCCTGTTCATGCTGCTTATATTGCTGTACACCTTCCAAGGGGGGATCAAGACCATTGTATGGACCGACACCCTGCAGACCACTTTCATGCTCACCGCGGTGGTAGTAACCATTTTTATCGTCGGAAAGGAACTCGGCATGGGCTTCGGTGAAATGATCGGTGAGGCCGGCCGCAGGGGCTATACCTCCATGATCGTTACAGACCTGAACGATCCCCGCTTTTTCGTGAAGCAATTCCTTGCCGGGATGTTTATTACCATCGTGATGACCGGGCTGGACCAGGACATGATGCAGAAAAACCTGAGCTGCCGTAACCTGGGCGATGCGCAGAAGAACGTGCTCACTTTCGGGGGCATCCTGATCCCGGTCAACCTGCTGTTTTTGATGCTGGGTGCGGTGCTGTGGATCTATGCGGGGGAAGTCGGACTGGAGCTTGCCAACACATCTGATGACCTCTTTCCCACGGCGGCTTTACAATACCTGGGCGTGGCTGCCGGACTGACATTTTTCTTCGGTCTGGTATCGGCGGCCTATTCCAGTGCCGATGGCACCCTGACGGCTCTGACCACGATCTTCTGCCTGGACTTCCTGGGATTGCAGAAAAAGCCCGGCATGACAGAGGAGCGCATCCGCCGTGTCCGCTACCGGGTGCACATCGCCTTCGCCCTGGTGGTGATGATGGTCATCATCGGCTACGGTTTCATCAATGACGAAGCCCTGATAAGCAAACTGTTCACGATTGCCGGCTACACTTACGGTCCGCTGTTGGGGCTGTTTACCTTCGGTCTCTATACCCGCCGGCAGGTGCACGACCGCTGGGTCCCCCTGGTGGCCTTGCTGTCCCCGGCCCTGAGCTATCTGCTCAGTGTCAACTCCGAATGGCTGCTGGGCGGCTATCGCTTCGGTTTTGAGATCCTGATCGTTAACGGACTGTTCACCTTCCTTGGCCTGGTCTTGCTGCAAAAGAAAACCGCCCCGTAAAGGGGCGGTTGAAATGTCCGGGGTGATTTTCCCCTTACAGTATCGTTACCCAGTTATGGGTGTCGGGCTCGTCTCCATATTGTATCCCCTGTAGTTTCTTAAATAACCTGGTCGATACGGGACCTGCCTTGCCGTCCTTGCAGTACTCGTATGTCTGGCCGGTTTCGCGGTCGACCAGGGAGCATATGGGGGAGATGATGGCCGCGGTGCCGCATGCGCCCACCTCTTCGAATCCGGACAGCTCCTCCACTGCCACAGGACGTCTTTCTACTTCCATGCCCATGTCCTGTGCAATCTGCATCAGGCTCATATTGGTAATCGAGGGCAGGATGGAGTCGGATTTCGGAGTGATGTATTTATTGCCCTTGATGGCAAAGAAATTGGCCGGACCAGCCTCGTCGATGTATTTCTTTTCCTTGGCTTCCAAAAACAGCACGGCCGGGAAACCTTCCCTCTTGGCCCTTTCGCTGGCATACAGGCTGCCGGCATAGTTTCCGCCCACCTTGATGTGTCCGGTGCCCTGGGGCGCCGCCCGGTCAAAGTCGCGCACGATTTGTATGCGCACCGGGTTAAAGCCTTCCTTGAAATAGGGTCCGACGGGTCCGACAAACACCATAAACATGTATTCCTTTGCGGGACTGACTCCTACCTGTACCCCGGTTCCGATCAGCAGGGGGCGGATATAAAGGGAAGCGCCGTGGCCGTGTGGGGGTACGAACTTTTCGTTCAGCCTGACCGCCTTGACCACCATCTCATGGAACAATTCCTCAGGCACCCTGGCCATCATGATGCCGTCGGCAGAGCGCTGCATGCGTTTGGCGTTCTCTTCCCAGCGGAACAAACGGACCTTGCCGTCCTTGCCACGATAGGCCTTCATGCCTTCAAATGCTTCCTGGCCATAGTGCAGGCAGGTGGCCGCCATATGGATGTTGATTGTTTCGGAGGACGAGACCTCGATCTCACCCCATTGTCCGTCGCGGTAGTAGCAGCGGACGTTATATTCTGTCTTAAAATAACCGAATGGGAGCTTGCCCCAGTCTGTGTTTTGCATGGTAAAAATATTTATAGGGTTGGCAATAGTGAGTGCGCCGCTAAATTATAATAATATTTTTGATCCCTGCATGTTTTTCGGGGATTTTAGTAAACCAGCTTAGCTTCCTGTAATGGCATTCATCAGCCGGAACATCTTCTCCCGCATGGCGGCAGGGGTGCCTTCGTAGTCGTTCACGATAAACACGAATGCGGCGAGGTTTCCGTTCTGCAGGGTCGTATACCCGGCATAGGCCCTTACGTTGCCCAGGAAGCCGCTTTTGGCCCGCAGGATGCCCTCGGAGGGGGTGTTGTGAAAGAACCCGGCAAGTGAGCCGGAGAAGCCTGCAACCGGCAGGCTGTTGTAAAGGGCGGGAAAGATGCGATCGGCAGACACCTGCTCCAGCATTTGTCCAAGTTGCCTGGCGGTGATCCGGTTGGAAGGGGAGAGTCCGCTTCCGTCATGCAAAACCATACCGTTCATATCCACCCCCCGGGATTCCCAGAATTGCCGGATGGCATTTGCCCCGGCAGCGGTAGTTCCCTGTCCGGCGACCACCAGACCGATGGTCTTCAGCAGGTTTTCGGCATAGCTGTTCACGCTTGCCACATTGGTGCGGAAAGCGATCTCAAAAAGGGGAGGGGAAACCCATTCCCCAAGCCTGACCTGGGGGTTGCCGAATTGGACCCCTTGCAGGGCAGCACTTCGCCTCGAATAACCCTGCCCGGTGACCCCGATGCCGTTCTTCACGAGGTATTCCCGGAATGCCCTTGCGAAAAACAATGGAGGTTCGGGCATGGACCCCCTGACCGGGAATCGCTGGGATCCCAGGGGGACCGTCCCGGTCAGCAAACGCTCCTGGACGAAGGGAGCACCAAAAATATACACCCGGTCGCCGGAGCCACGGGGACCGGTGCGGACCTGGTTCAGAAAGGTCATTCCCGGTACGATCGGCTCGTGGCCAGCTACGCTTGCAGGATCACCAACCGACCGTCCGGCCCTAAAAAATACCGTGTATTCATTCTCGTTCACGCTGAGTGCGCTGGACCCCGCCCCGAAATAATTGCCCATGTCCTCCCACAACCATTTGCGCGGCACCATTTCCAGATCGAAGGCCGACTCGTCAGCCAGGACATTTCCGGCTATGCTATGAATGCCTTTCTGTTTCAGTATCTTCAAATAATGGGCAAACACCCTCTCCAGCGCCAGGGTGTCGTCCATCCTGGCAGATCCCAGGCTGGGATCACCGCTGCCACGGATGTATAGGTTGCCCTGCAGCACGCCCGATGCATCCTGCCGTCCGTCATGCAACAGAGCGGTATGGTAGGTATAGGTGGGACCCAGCATGAGAAGGGCTGAGATCGTTGTCACGAGCTTTTGGGTGGAGGCAGGGGTGATGGCACGGTGGCTGTCGTGCTCGAGCAGGACCTTGCCGGCGTGAATATCCGACAGATAAAAAGACCAGTTTGCGTTTCTGAGGGCCGGATCATTTGCAAAGGCGGAAAAAGCTTTGTGGAACCCGTCCGGAGCGACCATTGTTCCCCCGTTTGCCAGCAGGTGATGGGATGGAAACAGGAACAGGAAAAGCAGAATAGTGGTTGGCAGGATGGATGCTTGGAAACACTTCATGGGCTAGCCTTCTGGGTTTACCGTCCGAAAACCGAAATGGAAAAATATTTTCTTGGATTGTTCTGTATGTCCTCCAGCAACAACTCCAGCTGCCGGGACGAAGACTCAAGGTTCTGATAGAGCTGGGCATCGGTGACCAAAAGTCCCAGGCTGCCCTCCCCGCGATTGACCTTCTCCATGGTAAGTGCCAGTTCGCCGAGAGAGGCGCGGGCTTGCTCCATGGTGGTGGCAATATCCCCGGATACCAGGCTGTCGCTGAGCTGGGAAAAGTTTTGCAGTATGCGTTCGATGGACTGGTTGTTCTCTTCAATGGTCCGGGCAATTGAGGCGGTATTGCGGATGATGCCTGAAAGGTCTCCGGCCCCTTTTGACAGGGTGGTATCCAGGACCAGACTGGCATTTTCCAGCCTGGCAAGGGTGGTGGAGAGGCTGCCTATTCCCGAAGTGAGTTCCTCCCTGGCCAGGGGGGTCATGATTTGGGAGATGATTGCCAGGGTGGTGTCCATACGGGCCAGCAGGCTTTCGGCCTGGTCCCTGATCGGCATGAATTGACTGACGGCCTCGTCTGCAAGGGACGGCTGGTATATGCCGGCAAGCGTATCCCCGGCAGCAAGAAGCGAGGGTGTGTCCCCAAGCCTTATTTCGATCTCCCGGGCCCCGATCAGCCCGGAAGGCACCAGGCGGGCAACCGAGTTTGCGGGGATGTCGATCTGGTTGCCGATCAGGCATTCCACCAATACCCTCCCGCTCCGGTCGGGATGGAAGGAGATGCGCTTGACCTGTCCGATCGCTACCCCGTTCAATGATACCGGGTTGGATTCAATCAGCCCCGTCACCTCATCATAAACCACAAAAAAGTGCAGTTGTGTTTTAAATATGTCCCTTCCCTTCAGGTAGTTAAAACCCCATATGAACAGGAACATGGTGGTAACGGCCAGTATGCCCAGTTTGACTTCTCTACGTATTTTCAAATTTGCAAACTTTAAATGAAATGATTTATCCGACCACCTGGGTCATTGATTGGAACCCTGTTGGCTTAAAAGTCGGATGGCCTCTGAGGGTGAAATGCGTTCTTCGTTGACAAAAGCCACCACAAAGGCATCCCGGAAGCCAGCTTCATGGACCCTCGCCTGCAATGCGGCCGCATCTTCCAGGCTGGATTCATTGCCCACAGTATATTTATACAGGCCTTCATGGAAATACCAGCCCACATTTTGCAAGCCCCTGAATTCCGGTGCATTGAGCGGCCGTTCCTCGCTGGTGCTGGCAAATTGCACACGGAAAACGATCCTGTCTCCCGCATCGCTTTCCGGAGCCGAAGGTGAATCTTCAGGTGTTGCAGCTCCAGAAGCTGCAGAAGCAGCAAGGGTCGTGTCCATCACTTGTCCGGCAGGTGCGGCCTGTCCGGATGGTTCGGTCTGTGCGGAAGGGGTGCCCTGTCCGGGAATATCCTGGTTGTTTGCATTGTCCCCATAGGCATAGTGGCGCCTGGCCGCTGCCAGGGCATCCTGCTGCTCCTTGTAGTCCCTGAACGCCCGAAATACCGCTGAGGCGATATGGGCCTGACCAGCCTCAGACGCCAGGTATTCCTCTTCCCTGGGGTTGCTCAGAAAACCGGCCTCCACCAGGATCCCTGGCATGGTGACCTGGTAAAGGACGAGGAAGCCTGCCTGCTTAACACCCCGGTCTACCCGTCTGGCTCTTTCCCTGAACTGACCCTGTACCATCGAAGCCACGGCAAGACTCTGGTCCAGGTAAGCATTCTGGTAAAGTGTGAATATGATGTTGGCTTCCGGGGAGTGGGGGTCGAAGCCCTCATAGGTTTCCATATAATCTTCCTCAAAAAGAATGGAGGCATTTTCCTTGCGGGCCACTTCCAGGTTGGCCTGGCTGCGGTGCAGACCCATAACAAAGGTTTCCGTGCCGGTCGCAGCAGTGTTTCGGGCACTGTTGCAATGGATGGATATGAACAAGTCTGCCTGGTTCTCATTGGCGATCTGTGCACGCCGCCACAATTCCACGAACTCATCGGTGGTTCGCGTGTACACCACCTTCACATCAGGCAGGTGTTCCTTGATGTATTCCCCGAGCTTCAGGGAAATGGCCAGTGTGATGTCCTTCTCCCGGACCCGCCTGCCCACTGCTCCGGGGTCCCTTCCCCCGTGTCCGGGGTCAATGACCACGGTGTTCACAAAACCCCGGCGGTCTGCATGGGCGGGCTCCGGGAACTGGGCCAGCAGGGAAATAATACCAAAAAAAAGAATCAAACGTTTCATCTGTAATGGGCTTGATAATTCCGGTTCCCCAAAATATGCTTATTTTGATTAGTTTTGTCCCGGATGGGTGCTTTGATAATAACGGATTGCGACGCGATTATTATACAAAAATAACATTAAATCAAGTTGTCTGCCAAATCGGGGATTAAGTTTTCGGTCCTGCTCATTGCCGCTTTCTGCCTTCTGCCGGCGATACAGGGACAAATTCCTGTTGTTCCTGAAGGAATAGCCCCCCAGGGTGTTCAGCAGCCCCCCCGGGGTGTTCAGCAGCCTGGAGGGTTCACGGACACCATTCCCCGGGCCATGCCACCAACCGAGGCCCTTCCAGGTGACACTTTGCCACCAATGGCGGAACGACAGACCGGGTCAGGCGTGATCCTGGATGCGCGGGTGGACTATTCAGCAACAGATTCCATTTTCTTTGATGTGGCCGGACAGAAGGTCAGGCTATACGGGGATGCAGACCTGAAATATGACCAGATACACCTGCAGGCGGCATTTGTAGAGATCGATTTCCGGAAAAACGAGTTGTTCGCAATGGGCATGCCGGATTCCCTCGGTATTATAAGGGGAAATCCGGTTTTTACAGAGGGACCGCAAAGCTTTGAGTCGAAGGAGCTCCGATACAACTTTGAGACGGAAAGGGGGCGCACGGTCGATGTGATCACCGAGGAGGCGGACGGGTATTTGCACGGGGGTGTGGTGAAGATACAGCCAGACCGGGTCGTGCATGTGCAGGACGGGAAGTACACCACCTGTGATGACCCGGAACCACATTTCCATATTGCCTTCAGAAAAGCCAAGATGATTCCGGATGACAAGATCGTATCCAGTGTGGCATTTCTTGTGATCGAAGGGGTACCCATGCCCCTTTTCCTGCCTTTCGGCTTTTTCCCGAACAAAAGGGGGCAGGCGTCCGGTATTCTGATGCCATCATACGGGGAAAGCGCTGAACGTGGTTTTTACCTGGAGAATGGCGGGTTCTATTGGGGAATCAACGACTACCTGGACCTTTCGCTGCGGGGTGATGTTTATTCGAGGGGCAGCTGGGGCCTCCAGCTTGGTTCGAACTACAGGGTCAGGTATCGCTATTCGGGCAATCTGAACCTGAGATATGCGGTCAACATACAGGGAGAGCGGGACCTGCCCGGCTATGCCAGGAATCGTGACTTCCGCGTGGTATGGAGCCATAACCAGGATCCCAAGGCAAGGCCCAACAGTACTTTCAGGGCCAGCGTGAATGCCGGCAGTTCTCAGTCCAGCCGGTTCAATCCGATCTCAGACCAGGACTATCTGACCAACACTTTTTCATCCAATATCTCCTATACTGCATCCTGGGCCGGACGATACAATTTTTCGGCCAATGCCCGCCATAGCCAGAACACCCTGACCCGGACGGTGGACCTGAGCCTCCCCGAGCTGGCCTTCAGTGTGAACCGCTTTTATCCGTTCAGGAGAGCGCAGGTAAGCGGTCCCACCCGGTGGTACGAGGACATCAACATGAGTTACAATATGAATGCCCGCAATGAGTTGCGCACATTGGACTCTCTGCTGTTTGAGCCGGAGACCTGGTCGCAATTGCGCAGCGGGGTCAACCATGTCATACCGATCTCCTATTCCACCCAGGTGCTCAACCACTTGAACCTGAACAGCAATATCAACTACAATGAACGCTGGTACTTTCAGACCATTGAAAAGTCGTGGGATGAACAGGCTTACACCATCCAGGGAGGCGATACGATTTACGGAAGGGAACGCATAGACACGATCCCGGGTTTCCGTGCCGCCAGGGATTTTAACGTATCCACAGGCATGAGCACCAGGCTCTACGGGATGATGCAGTTCAGGAGGGGACCTGTCCGGGCTGTCCGGCATGTGGTAACGCCCAGTATTAGCCTGTCTTACCGCCCGGATTTTGCAGATCCCTTTTGGGGTTACTACCAGACTTACTACAACCCCAGGCTTGACAGGGAGGTAAGGTATTCGGTTTTCGAAGGCGGGATGTATCCCGGTCCACAGGCAAACCGTTCCGGCAATATTGGGTTCAGCCTCACGAACAACATGGAGATGAAGGTGCGAAACAGGAGGGATACGTTGGACGGAGAGCGAAAAATAGCGCTGATCGATAATTTAAGCATTGCCGGAGGTTATGACCTGGCCAGGGATTCACTGAATTGGTCTGACATCAGAATCAGCGGGCGTACCCGGCTGTTCGGAGACCTGAATATCAATTACTCCAGCTCTTTCACAATCTACGCCAGAGACTCCGTAGGGAATTACATTGACCGTTATATCTGGGAGGATGGCGGAAAGTACTTTCAACTGAATAATACGAGCTGGTCATTTGCGCTGACCTACACCTTCCGGTCGCGCAATGGGGGACAGCAACCCGGGGCAGGAGGTATGCAGACCCCGCCCGGCGGTATGCAGGGCCCGCCCGAAATGAATGCCCATGGTTTGCCTGATCAACCCGGGGCGATGGGGGGTGGGCTGCCTCCGGAAGACGGACCCGGATCAATCGAAGCCCCCGCGCATGGCATTGACTATACGGTTCCCTGGTCACTCAACCTGAACTATTCATTTATGTACAATTCCCGTTACCTGCATGCCATCAGGAATTATGACAGAGATGTGATACAAAGCCTTGGGGTTTCCGGAGATCTCAGGCTGACACCCAAATGGCGAATCGGTTTCCGCTCAGGTTTTGATTTCAGGCAGAAGGAGTTTACCTATACCTCCGTGGATGTTTACCGGGACCTCCATTGCTGGGAGATGACACTGAATTGGGTGCCTTTTGGCTATATGAAACGCTATATGTTCACCATACGGGTGAAATCATCGGTTCTGCAGGATCTTAAGCTTACACGGCAGACCCATCATCTTGACCGGGGTTTCCCTGACTTTTAGGTCAGGGGTGAATCAGACCACGTAAATTGAATTGTGCAAAAAGATTGGTAAAAAAGCCCTTGTTTAAAAAAAAAGTTGAATATTTGCATTTGGTTTTTAACAATATTAAAACAATAAACTCGGATGAAGACAGCAATTCAGATCGGTTTGGCCCTGGTTATCGTGGTACTTGTTTATTTTATCTACGAAAGCGTAATGGAGCCGGTGCGTTTCAACCAGGAAGTGGCACGCAGAGAGGCCATGATCATTCAACGCCTGAGGGATATCCGCGCTGTGCAGGTTGCCCACCGCGCCCGTTACCAGAAATTCAACGGTGACCTGGACTCCCTGGTTAATTTTGTGAAAAACGATTCGCTTCCCATTATCATGGCTATTGGTACCGTTCCCGATACCCTGACGGAAACAGAAGCTGTCCGACTCGGCGTCGTCAGAAGGGATACTATGTGGATCCCGGCACGTGACAGCCTGTTGGCCCGTGCAAGGTATCCGGTTGATTCCATGCCTTATGTTCCCAAAAGCGGAGGAAAACGATTTACGATGGAATCCGGCATAATCGAAAGGGGACTTGTTAAGCTGCCTGTTTTCGAAGCATTTACCATTCCCGAGCATTATCTGGCCGACCTGGACCGCTGGCGTGTCTATTACACCCGTGAACTATTGCGTGTTGGTTCTCTGGTCGAAGCCTCGATTGACGGGAACTGGGAATAGTCCCACGCCATGTCTGAGACCTTGGAAAGTTCAATCCGGATCATTGACCGTGATTTTTCAGCGGAATCAGAAAACAAGGAAATTTTATCCATCGAGCTCCTGCCCGGTGGATTTTCTTTTGCCATTCTGGATGCTTCCACATTCAAATACCAGGTGCTGATATCTGGTGTGATGAGCAGGAAAGACAATGAACCTTCCGGCCCTTCCTGTCTGATGGATGCCGACCCTGAAATCCGCAGCCTGCTGGACCGGGCATACCTCAAGACCACCATTGCCTGTTTCACCCCCCGCCTGACCCTGCTGCCAAATGAGGTGTTTCTGAAGGAAGACCAGGAATCCGCCCATCGTTTTGCCTGCGCCGTTCCGTCTGAACATGCCATCAGGATTGATCGTCTGAATAATTTGCAGGGTTACGGGGTTTATTCATTGCCGTCGGATCTTGTGGTGCAGCTTGAAAGGAAGTTTCCCCGTCACCGCCTGTGGCATTCAGGCGGCGTGCTGATTGAGAATACGCTTGCAACTGCACGCCTGGAGAACTGGCCTGGTGACGTGGTCTTGCACATCCGAAGGTCTTTCTTTGAGGTGTTGCTATTGGACAGGAAAAGGCTGGTATATTACAATGCATTCAGGTACAATCAGTTTGATGATTTGATGTATTTTCTTTTTTATGTACTGGAGCAGTTCCGGCTGGATCCCAAATCAAGCTGGGCAATCCTCAGTGGAGAGGTCGCGATGGACTCGCCGGAATTCCTCACCCTGGCCAGTTATTTCGGGAAGGTCTCCTTTACCTCCCGGAACGATGCCTATAAATATAGCTCGGAATTCGACCAATACCCCCACCATTATTTTTTCAACCTGCTTAATCTGAATTTTTGCGGATAATCGGAGGAAAATACAAGCGAAAAGTCCTGCGAACGCCAGGCAACCTTCCGGTCAGACCGACCACGGACCTGGCCAAGGAGGCCCTTTTCAATGTGTTGAACAACCACGTTGATTTTGAGGGGCTCCGGGTATTGGACTTGTTTGCCGGTACCGGGAATATCTCATTGGAGTTTGCATCCCGGGGTGCGGTGGGTTTGGTGGCGGTTGAGAAAAACCCCCGGTGTGTGGATTTTATCAAACGCATGGCCAGGGAACTGGAATTTAATGATATGCTGGTCATACGGGGGGATGCCATTGGCTTTCTGGAGAAGGCCAGGCTCAGCTTTGACCTGGTATTTGCCGATCCACCCTACGATTTTGACAGAATAAGGGACATTCCCGACCTGGTTTTTGAGCTGGGACTGCTGGAAGATGAAGGCTGGCTGGTCCTGGAGCATGGACCCGCTACTTCCTTCAGCGAACATCCAAGGCTGGTAGAGAAAAGAAAATACGGCCGGGTGCACTTCAGCTTTTTTCGCTAAATAGCGTGCATTCTTCTAAAATTGCTACATTTACAGGCAATGACCAAACAGCGCAAGGAAATGAAAAAAATCGCGGTTTTCCCTGGTTCTTTTGATCCCATTACCAGGGGGCATGAATCCATAGTGCTCAGGGCCCTGCCCTTGTTCGATAAAGTCATTGTCGCCATTGGCGTCAATGCGGAGAAAAAGAACTTTTTTCCACTTGAGAAACGTTTAAATGGGGTTCGCAGGGTATTTGAGGAACATCCGTCCGTGGAGGTCATCACCTATGAGGGGCTGACGGTGGACCTGTGCAGGAAAATGGATATCAGGTATATTCTTAGAGGACTTCGTACCTCGGCCGACTTCGAGTTTGAAAGGAGTATCGGACAAATGAACAAAAAGATGCTTCCGGAACTTGAAACGGTTTTCCTGCTGGCCACTCCTGAATTAACCCCATTGAACTCTTCGGTTGTCCGGGACATCATCCGCAACGGAGGGAACGTCTCCGCGTTTGTCCCGGAGAAGTTTGTCTTATAAGACTACCTATATATATAAATCGATATACAGCCTGAGCAAGTCAGCGACAGATCTGTAGGATCTGGACAGGAGGGGCTTCAAGTATGCAGGATTGACCCACTCCGCCCGGCTGATGTTTTCAGTCAGTTGCGGACTTGGTAACTGCATTTGTCGGGCATGCATATGGAACCATTGGGTTTTTTTTAACATCCATCTTTCGCCCTTGAGCAGGTACACATGAAAACTTACAGGCAGGGCCCTGCCGATCGAAAGTCCGTCCACCCCGCATTCCTCCGTTACCTCCCGAATGGCTGCCTCCTCAGGCCTTTCCCCCGCATCGATCTTGCCCTTTGGCAGGTCCCAGAGCCCGTTGCGATAGATCATCAGGATTTCTTTTGTCGGACAGGTCACGAGTCCGCCAGCCGCCTCCACCAGCTCGAACCGGCTGGCAAACGCACGGAACAAACGGGCGGGATCACGTCCGACTACTGCGGCATCCCCGGCCCGGGTGTCATCAGCCCATTGGGAAAAGATCTGCCATAGCTCCCCGGCACCGGCATCATCTGCCGGGATGAGAGGCAGGTCCCCGGACTCCTCTGCGCCGGAAAGGAAGTGCAGCACCCTGGGTTCGTAATAGATAGAATACTTCATGGGTCGGAATTCAATGTGGGGTAAATAGTTGAAAAAAAATCGTGTAGCTTTGCAGGGAACAAAGGTCAAAAAACAAGGCGAACATAACACCAGCATACAAGACCAATGAGACAAACCACTGCCCGGAAAACGGCCGAAGCCCTTCTGCAAATTAACGCAATTAAATTGAATGCTGCCCGGCCGTTTACCTGGGCCTCCGGCCTGAGGGCCCCGATCTATTGCGACAACCGGCAGGTGCTTTCTCATCCCGGTGTCCGCCAAATGGTCTCTGACCAACTTGCATACCTGGTGCAAAACAGGTTCTCAGAGGCATCCGTGGTGGCTGGCGTGGCCACCGGGGCCATCGCACACGGGGTCCTGGTGGCCGCCAAGCTGGAAAAACCCTTTGTTTACGTGCGTTCCGCCCCAAAGGGGCACGGATTGTCGAACCGCATTGAAGGCAGGCTCCAGGAAGGCGACAAGGTAGTCGTGGTGGAAGACTTGGTTTCAACCGGCAAGAGCAGCCTGGAAGCCGTTAAAGCCATCCGGGATTCAGGGGGCGTTGTGTTGGGAATGGTATCCATCTTTAGCTATGAACTCCCCGTTGCAGTGGAGGCTTTCCGGGAAGCGGGCTGCCTGTTGCACAGCCTCTGCGGGTACAGCAGCCTGCTGGGTGCGGCCATGGAGCTGAACCGGATCAATGCATCCGACAATGAAATTCTTCAGGAATGGAAAAAAGACCCCTTGGCGTGGTCAATGAAATACCAATGATATGGCAACATTTGAAAGTGAAGTGCAGGAGGTGAATGCCTCCTGCGGGGAAGTGTTCGGCTTTCTGAGTGATTTCCGGAATTTTGAATCGCTGATGCCTGAACAGGTGGTCAAGTGGCAGGCCACGGAAACAAGCTGTTCGTTCAGGATACAGGGGGTGTCTGACCTTAGTATGCGGATGGACAGCAAGTCGGCGGACCGGAACATACATATTGTTTCGGAAGGAGACAACCCGGTTGATTTCTCACTGGATTTCTTCCTTCAGAAGAAAGGGGAGGAAAGTTGTCAGGTATCTGTGGTGTTCGAAGCCGGACTGAACCCATTTGTGAAGTCTGTGGCTTCCAGGCCGCTGCAATCACTTGTTGACTTGATGGCCAAAAAGATACAGGAGCGTTATTCAGTCGAATAAAAACCCGACTTCCTTCATGTCAAAACTTTCCTGACTGCCGCCATCAAGCTGCAGTACCAGCCGGCCCTCCCGGGTAAGTCCGATGATGGTAGCGTAGAACCTATTCCCCCGGCGGTGGAATGGCCGCCTTTCCCCCAGTCCGAATAAAATTTCCAGGTAAGCCTTGTCAATTTTGCCATTCTGTTTGGATGCCAGCATGGCGTACCAGTGATCCAGGGTCTTACAGATCCTGTCGAGGCAAAGTTGCAGGTCGGCAGTCCTGCCGGTAAGCTGGGCCACGGAGACGGCATTGGGGATTTGCGGATCGAAACGAAGCTGGTTGACATTGATGCCGATTCCCGCAATGCTGTGTGCCAGCCTGGAACCTATGATGGCGTTTTCTATCAGGATGCCGGCTATCTTGTCGTTTTCCACGTAAATGTCGTTGGGCCATTTGATCCGTACCCTGCGGCCGGGAAGGGTTTGCCGGACGGCTTCAGCCACCGCCAGTGCAATGGACTTGTTCAGGTAGAATTGCTGGTCGGGGGCCAGGAAGGAAGGCTTCAATATGGCCGAAACACATAGGTTTTTCCCGTTTTCACTCTCCCAGTGGGTATCGCCCTGTCCGCGCCCATGGGTTTGAAACCCTGCTACAACGACAGTTCCCTCATTAGCCGACCCCTGCTGAAGCATGCGCCAGGCCTCCCGGTTTGTGGAGTCCAGAACCGGAAAATACCGCTTGTCCTTGCCGAAGATCTGCCTGGAACGCATATTTTTTCTCAAAATTAAGAATATTAAATAGATTTGTATCCTTCGCCCCGCCAGCCGAAACATTATGTGGGTAAAAAACGTTAATTTTGCAAAAACAAACCACTGCACCGAATGAGGAAACCCAAAGCGAAAGACCAGACACTGCTTTTGCTTGACGCAATCGTAAAAGGAATA
>SLSG01000277.1 GCA_007130545.1 Bacteroidales bacterium
AATGATTCAAAATTACGATAGATACATAAAGGAATCAATATAGGAATACTCGTATTTTTGTTACAAGGGTGTAAGAAAAAATTCGCAGAAATAAACCGGTGAGAAAATGAAAGCAGTAAGTATTATGAACGCATAAAGCTTAGATTTATAAAAACCATACCTGCCTTTAAACGGTCGTTCAAGAAGCGGCTTATAAAAAAGCAGAGATCTGGCACCTGCGTGACCCATACGTGAGATCTTTCCAGATCTCCCGGTTCAATAAGTAAATTTTCTGAATTTCTTTCCAGTCAAGGATTGGATTTCCTGAGAATCAGGGACTAACCGGCTGTATCTCCAATGGTTGGCTCATCCGCCACCGGCCGTCCCTGGCACGGACCAGGTAGACAAAGCTGTTGCCCGACGGTGCGAAGTGATCGCGAAAAAAGGTGGTGAAAGCATCCGTTTCGCCAATGTCAACCAGACGGTCTGTTTCGAGGTTCCTGCGCTGTATGAAGTATCCCACGACATGGGCAGACGGACTTGCCTCCCAGCTGACCTCTATCCGTCCATTGTCACGAATGGCCTGGCCGGCTGCGGGGGGGGGCGGCGGACCATCACTGACCTCTACCCAGACTGTTTGACTGGGTGGGCTTTCATTCCCGGTAGAGTCTAGGGCACTGACCTGGTAGTAGTATGTCCCCTGTGCAGTGACGGTCTCCCTGAAATGTGGCTCAAATCCGCCGGAGTGAAAGACAAAGCGGGTGGAGTCATCAATTGCCCGGTAGATCCTGTAGGCATACAGGTCGCCTTCCGGCACTGCTCCCCAGCGCAGGAATATTTCATTGTCACTGTGGGATAGTTCATAGATGGCCGGTACGGACGGAGGGGTGACGTCCACCACCCGGGCAGTGGCCATGGCTGAGGGACGGGAGCGGTTCATGGAACGGTCCAGGGCATACACCACGTATCCGTGGGTGGTACGCGACTGCACCGGCACGGAATCTACAAAGAAGGTATCCGTTACCAGGGTGGTTTGTATCCCGCCAGCATTTAACTTTCCGAGCAGATACCTGCTGGTCAGCGCAGGGTCGCTGGCCCGCTCGATTTCATAGCCCAGCAAGTCAGGTTCATTATTGGGCTGCCACCGGATAATGATCCTGGCCGTATCGGGAATGGCAACCACTCCCTGAGGTGGGGCAGGGGCCACCAAATCCACATAGAAGTATGAAAGGGTGTCTGATGGACGGGAATGCAGTCCGTTGGTGCCCACGGCCCGGAGATAATAGTAGGACGCCTCTCCAGGTTGGGCTTCCAGGTCGATCCATTGGCGCATTTCGGAACGAAGCTGAATATCAGTGAGCGGGAATACCTTGCTGAATTCGCTGTCACGGGAACCGGAGCGGTATATTTCGAATCCCTTTACCGGCCTTAGCCCGGGATACTCCCACTGCAACCTGACGGCTGCACCAAAAACTTCTGCATCAAGCGAAAAAGGAGCCGGCGGCGGCTCCGGGTCTCCGGGAATCACCATGACCACCTCGCCGGGACCGCCTTCCAGTCCGAAGGAATTTACTCCCCTGACATGGTAGTAATAGGCCTGTCCGTTTTCCAGAAACCTGTCCAGGTGGGTTTGCCTGTCCGACGCCGTTAGCTGTTCCCCGCTGCTTATATCCAAAGGCAGGATGCCTGATGTGTTGACCCGTTCAAAAGGGCCGATCATGGAGGCGGACCGGTACAGATTGTATGAGGTGACCTCCCCACTGCGGAGGTGGTCCCGGTTTTTTTCCCAGCTCAGCATCGCGGCCCCGTTGCGCGGGTGGGCCTGCAGGGAATCCACCCCAGGCACGGAATCGTAGGCTGCCGGGTTCAGCGTGGATGTCCTTGCATGCACCTTCTCTGAGCCCTGATGCACCAACGTTACCTGGTATTGCACTGATGATGCCTGCTCCGGCACCTGGTGGTCCACGTAAGTTTCTCCCAGCAACTCTCCAATCACCGGCTGGGTCACACTCATCAATCCGACAAACCCCACACTTTCCGGCTCGGAAAGTATGGCGGCCCTTTCCTGCGGACCGATGTCGCGGATCTCCTCCTGCACGCCGAACAGGGTAAGGTACAAAGCGCCCTGCAGCCTTCCGGCCCTGGCACGGATCTCATCCCATGACAGGGTGATCTGCAGCAGTCCGTCGTGAACCGGTTCCAGTCCTCCCCCGTCCACGCTCCGGTAAAGGCGGTAGCCGTCAAAATCGCTGCCGGCGTGGCCCGGCCAGCGGATATAGACCCCTTCAGGTGCACGGAACACAATGGCTTCCGGGACATCCTGGCCGCTGGCTGCACAGGGCAACAGGCATCCCCATCCGACGAAAAGGAAGAAAAATAACAGGTTTGTAATGCTCATCTTAGGGCGCATGTTCATTAAGGTTTTATCCGGCAGCAAAAAGGTTTGTTAAGCACCTTGCAATTTGTTGCTCCCGGCGGTCAAATGTGTTTATATGCGGTAACCGAATGCGACATCCGTACTTCCGGAATACCAGAGTATGCTCCAGGACACGCTGGCATTGGCACGCAGGTCAATTTGCCGGGGCGTGGCATCTATTTCGGCCTCAAGCAGGATATCCCCCCGCAGGATCACATAATCCCCAATGGGGGTTTCCAGGTCCGCCCCCCAATTCCCATGGAGGTCCACCTTCGCACTGAGGCTGCTCGTGGGATGACTGTAATTCAGCCGGCCGCCGGCCTGGGTGTGGACAAAGGCTTTGACCTTCACGATCCCCAGGCCCTGTTCTGCCCGTGCATCAAAGTATACCCGGCCTTCCAGGTTCACTTCTTCCGGCGTGAAAAGCACGGAAGCTTCCCCTTTTACTTTCTGGAAGACCATCCCGGAGATCTCTTCGCTCTGGATCAAAAATCCTCCCGGGTGGAAATCGTAATTGATCTTGCCATTGAATCGGAAGATCTTCCCGTCGGCATCGGCAAGGGCGATGTAGGAACGCACAAAGCCATCCACCCGGGTCTCCGGTTCCCATCGAAGATTAAGCCTCCCCTCCCCGAAAACGGAGTTCTCCTTGTCGAGCACCCAGGCCTTGCCGTTCAGGGCGAACAGGCCAGGCATCAGCACCAGCTCCATGCGTCCCATGAACACCTTGCCCTGGGGCGGAGTGGCGTTACCGAGTCCGATGAGTGCCTTCAGGGTAAAGTGGTCGTTGTGTACCGGAGAGCCGTCCTCGCTGCCGATTGGCGGCTGGTAATTGAAACCCAGTCCGCCTCCCAGCTCCATCAGTGCCAGCCCTGTCTGGCCGAGCGGCACCGAGGCTTTCAGGACCAGCTCGGCGTACCAGTAGGAATAGGTCTGCTCCTCATCCACAGGCATGGTGCCCACGACCAGCATACCCTTCAGTCCGGCCAGGTTTTTAATATCGATATCAAACGCCCCTTTGAACTCCCTGCTGTTATAGGCAAAACTCCCCTGAAACTCCACGGGTCCGCGTTCAAAGGCGATCGTGGCCTCTTCAAAGACAAAGTCCACAGTCGGACCCGCCATCAGGATCAGGGAGCCGGTCAGGCTGGCTTCCGCCATCAGGTCAATGCCCAGGCTGCCATCCAGCTTCAGGTGGTCCTCTTCCTCTCCCCCAATGCTGAAAGAAACCGTGGTTACGCGCAAGTCGAAGCCTCCTCCGATCTTTAACCCGGTGTCCACATGGATGGCCTCTGCCTTGAACAATCCCTTGTTATCCACCTGCAGGCCGATTACCTCCACATCGGAAAAATGCTCGGACTGGACCCGGGCGTTGATGGTGACCGTACCGGTTTCAGAAGATTCATCCCAATCAAACCGGGTTCCCGTGTTCAATGCCAGGGTGGTTTTGAGTTTGGGAATGTGGACCGGGTTTTCGGTTTCCAACTCAAGCGACCAGCCGGCATTGCCCTGTCGTCCGACGGTGGCCACGATCCCGCCCTCCACCGGTTCGGGAAACCGGAAGATCCCCCTGATGCCGAAATCCCTGATCTCGCTGTGTTCGAAAGTCAGGGATATGCTGTCACCGATCAGTTCAAAACCGGCATAACCGATCTGCAGGGGTGCGCCATACAGGGAAATGGTGCCATGTACCCCCGAGGAGCCGATGGCGAAATCCTGCGCCTGCAAAGTGGACGGCTCGTCTGATTCGCTGCTGCGGAATATGGCCGGCATATCGAGGGTCGCCTGACGGATGACGATCCCCTTGAAATCGTTCTCCAGTCCGCCAACACTCCGCTCATTGCTCCAGTCGATCACCAGGTGGGTGCCTTTGTGCAGCTTGAAGTCCCCCATTCCGATCTCCGGCAGTTCCAGCACTTCCCCGAAAAAGTCTCCGTCCGTCCCTATCTCGGCATAAAACCTAACCGGGTAGCTCAGTACGCTGTGGTTCACCTTGCCCCCGATCCCGCCGCCACGAACAGGCAGGATGACGAGGGAGTCCAGCTCAAACCGGAAACCCAGCAGATCCAGTCCGACGCCGGCCTCTGCATGCCAGCTTACCCGTCCGTCGATGGCCACGTAATCATCTCCGCGGGCTTCCAGGAACACATCAGAGATCTGCAGTTCCAGATCACGCAACATCAGGATTACCATGCCACCGGTGGTCACGGCCAGGTGTCCTGTGCCGCTAACCGGCTCATATGGAGAGAAAGGTTCATCCACCAGGATCTCAAACAGATCGTCCTCATCCCCTATTTTAAACCGGTCAATGCGGGCGGTGCTGAATGTTCCGCTGTCTTCGGGCGGAATGCACACCGCAAGGTATTCCTCATCAGGCTGCACAGAGACGGTCACCACCATCCCCTCTTCCACTTCCCCGGTCACCTGGGTGTCGGCAATGCCGAACAGGTGGGTCTCTTCCGTTTCGGGATCCAGACCCAGTCCGCCGACGCCGTTGTTGCCGTTGCCGACGCCGTTGTTACCGGAGCTGCCGCCGTTACTGCCGGTGTTGCCGTTGGAACCGTCGTCTTCCAGCGAGAAATGCAGGTTTTTTCCATCCACAAACTCCCGGTTATGATCCATTAATCCGGCCAC
>SLSG01000162.1 GCA_007130545.1 Bacteroidales bacterium
AATACCAGCTGTTCATCACCCTGTTCAATATCATGAATGCCAATCTGCCCCGCCCGGATCTGCTGGTTCACCTCTATGTCTCGGTCAGGAAGCTTCAGCAAAACATCCGGAACAGGGGAAGGGAGTATGAGCAGCGGATACCGGACCAATACCTGGAAAAAATCCAGGAGAGCTATTTGAACTACCTCACACAGCAGCCCCAGCTTCGGATATTGCTGCTGGACATCAATGAGCTTGATTTTGTTGCCTATCCGGAGCATTTCCGGCTTATCGTGGATGCCATTGACCAGGATTATCCACGCGGACTGACCCGCATCCATTTAGATGGGCAGGCCAGGTAGATAGCCAGGCCAGGTAGATAGCCGGGCCAGGTAGATAGCCGGGTGTGGCCAAAGAGCAAAACCCCAAAGCAGTAAACAGCATGAATAAAAATGCCGCCTCAGAAGTCTGAGACGGCATTTTCATACCAGTAATCTGGGATCCTTATCTTACGATTTCCTGGAATTCATTCTGTGCAAAAAAGCGGATGAATTCGCGGTCTTTTGCAGCCACTTCCTTCATTGAAGGATCCATCTGAATCGCCTTCCTGAGTGCGTCGTACATCCTGTTGGTATTGTTCTGGCGGCTGTGTACAACGGCCTGCAGATACGCTACCTCTGCGGATTCGGGCGCACATTCCAGAGTGGACAGTGCAGCACCTGGATTGCCTGCCATCAGTTGGGCAAGTGCAATGTTGTGGGTGCAGGTTTTTCCGGCGAAGGCGGAAATGGCAGCCTGGTACTGGCCTTCCTTGATCATCAGGGTGCCAAGGTTGTAATTGTTGTCAATGCCCTGGGCCCTGGCGGCTTCGAACAGGGGTTTCGCATTTTCGTAGTCCTTGTTCCAGGTGGCAACCACACCCAGGTTGTTCTGGACATGTCCGTTTCCGGGAGACAGCTGGTTGGCTCTTTCCAGGTCGCTGGCGGCATCGGAGATGTTGCCAAGCTTCAGGTTGATGGCTGCAGCATTGTTAAATCCCTTGTAGCTGTTGGGGAACAATCTCTGGGCGGACTTGTAAATGGCCAGCCGGGTTTGCAAATCATCGTGCAGGGTGGCGCCATAAAGCAGTTCCCTTTCATCAAGCTGGGCGGGATTGTTGGTAGCCAGCGAGCGGATCTCTTCGGCAGTCTTTTTGGGCTCATAGGAATGAACCACGAACTCTGCACGGCGCAAGGGCTCAAGGATTTTTTCGATCTCGGCATAGATCAGGGTCATGTCCTTGATTCTCCTCTCCCTCTCGGCGGGAGCGATCTGGGCATTGATTACGTTGGCAATGGCCTGCTTGTCAGGAAGTGCGGAGGCGTTGAGTTTGGTCATGAAGCCTTCAAAATCCTCTCCCTTGGCGGAAACAGTAAGTGCGGGCCTTGCAATGGGGTCTCCAAGCTCCCTTTCCAGTCTTCTGAGCATATCGTTCATGTACCGCTCACCAGTCTGGGCACGCCTTTCAGAAAGTTCCTCGTTAAAGGCCACTTCGCCTTCCGGGGATGCCCATGCATTTACTTCGATGGCTCTGATCTCCCAGCCCCTTTTCAGGAACTCACCAAGAGCGGCAATCCTTTGCTGGCTATCGTCTGCCCGGTTCAGCGGAAGGCGGGTGTCCAGGTTGTGGCGCATGTAAGCAAAATAAAGATCGGCTTTTTGGGTGATGATTGTCTCCAGCTCATATTCGTGGGCGGCAATGGAGATGTAATGATCTCTTGCCAGGCGCTGAGAGGTGTTGATCACACCGTCGGCAACTTTTCTTTCCGGAAGGATGGTGGCCCTGTCGGCATTGCCTTCCTTGTAAATCCTGCCCCGGATGTAAAGTTCAGAGGCGAACATTTCCGGCTGGTAGGCGATTACATTATTCAGTTCCACATTTGTAGCCCTGTCTGCATTGATCATGGTGCCCTGGGTTGTGGTGCGGGTACCACGCAGGATTACGGTCGACAGTTCTTTTTCCCCACCTTCATATTTCAACACGGGGGTGAGTTCCACTACGGCTTTACGCTGAAAGTAACCCTCTACAATATTGCCGGTTACGTTGGCGGCAACATTTCCGCCATGGTTCTCAAGGGGGTTGGTGTTCGGCGTGTAACGGATGCCGGACTCATAGTTTTTTACCATTTTGTTGATCCCACAGCTGGTAAAAAATGCCGCTGTGATTAGCATCACAGCTAAAATTCTAAAGTTGAAATTTTTCATAGTTTTCTCTTTGTGTTGGTTAATCTGTTTTTAGTTTTGATATTCAGGTGGTTTTCCTTCTGACATTAATGGAACAAATATACGAAAAAGCGTTGAATATAGGGCTTCGGCAGCCTGGTTTTCACCGCGAATTTAAAATAAATTCGAAAACAAAAAGCAAATTTTTTATTCACGGACGGCTCATAACCCGGGACAACACCGGTTTTCACGTAAACTCAATGCAAAATAATGGAAATTTCTCAATGTTCATCGGATGTTGATTATAGCAGGGGTATGCTGCCCTGACAGGCTTTTAAGGAATAATTTATAAACAGTTTTGCGGTTTTGGAAAAAAGATTTACATTTGCAGTCCTTTTTCGGGTTTATGTTCATTTAAATTTGGCCCGTTCGTCTAGGGGTTAGGACGCAAGGTTTTCATCCTTGTAACAGGGGTTCGAATCCCCTACGGGCTACAGTCAAAATTTTTTTTACTTGCATTTAAAACATCATGGCAAACCACAAATCTGCACAGAAACGCATCCGCGCGAACAATGTCAAGCGCTTGAGAAACAGATATTATGCAAAATCCACCCGCACAGCGGTAAGGGGATTGCGCAATACCACTGACAAGAAGGAGGCAATGGAACAGCTTCCCAGGGTCATTTCACTGGTTGACAGGCTGGCCAAGCGTTCGGTCATTCATAAAAACAAGGCTTCCAATTTGAAGTCCAAATTGACGAAGTTTGTAAGCCGTCTTGCCTGAGGACATTTTCGGGCTGGAGGCTTGTCCGACAGTTGCGGCCCGTTCGTCTAGGGGTTAGGACGCAAGGTTTTCATCCTTGTAACAGGGGTTCGAATCCCCTACGGGCTACTTGATCAAAGACCTTTCACCGGAAAGGTCTTTTTTTTGTTTTTGGCTTTGCCTATTTTCGCCTCAGAACCACTGACCGACAATGGACAAAACAAGCCACCCACTGCAAAAGGACCCGGCAAGGGCCACAGGGATCAAATCCTGGGCTGCAGATGACAGGCCAAGGGAAAAACTCCTCACGCGCGGCAGGAAAGCATTGACAGACGCCGAATTGCTGTCGGTGCTGATCGGCTCCGGCACAGCCGGACAGTCGGCGCTGGACCTTGCCAGGCAAATACTTGCCAGCGTTTCCAATAACCTTGCAGAAATTTCCAGGCTTGGTGTAAACGACCTGATGCGGTTCAGGGGCATCGGATATGCCAGGGCCGTCTCCCTGGTCGTGGCAATGGAACTGGGGCGAAGGCACCGCATGAGTGAGGGTTTGCAAAAAGGCCTGGTGGCATCCAGCAGGGATGCATTTGAACTTATGCACCCACTGGTCGGGGATCTTGCCTATGAGGAATTCTGGATACTTACCCTGAACCGAGGAAACCGGATCAGGCGTTGCATTTGTGTGAGCCAGGGAGGAGTGTCCGGAACGGTGGCCGATCCGAAGAAAATATTCAGACTTGCCCTCGAAGACAATGCATCCGCCCTGATCTTATGCCACAACCACCCCTCGGGCATGCCAAAGCCCAGCTCCAATGACAACCTGGTTACCAGGAAATGCAAGGATTCAGGGGACTTCCTTGACCTGCCTGTACTGGATCACCTGATCATCGCCGGGGAGCGTTATTTCAGCTATGCCGATGAAGGCTTACTCTAAAGTCTGAATAAAAAAAATCAGGTAACTTTACCCAGGTAAACCTAACTCCCCGCCTGGCCATGATTTTGGTATACAGTCCGAAAAACACCAGCAGGATCACCTATAGTCTTGGACTAATGCTTGAAACCCTGCTGGGTATGGAGTGGGCGCTTGCAACAGACCTTGATGCCTACGCTGCCTATGAGGGGCCAAGGATTAATTACGGATGCCCGCAGGAGAAGGTCCCAGGTATGTATATAGCGGCTTCCGGCCTGCTGTCTGAGCGCAACATCCGCTACTTTACTCCCGAAATGGAACTGGGTGGGAACATTCCACTGTTGTTCCCATCGGCCTCAAGGAAGTGCAGCATGGGGTTTGACCCTTTTGCCGCGGCATTTTACATGGTAAGCCGGTATGAGGAATACCTCCCGTTTCAGGGAGACCGGTTCGGGCGATTCGAGGCATCTGAGAGCCTGGCGTTTAAAAACGGGTTTCTGGGCATGCCGGTGGTGGACCATTATGCTGTGCGCCTGAGAAAGGTCCTGAAGAAATTTTTCCCCGGATTGGTGTTCCCGGAAAGGCAGTTTGTTTTTTATCCCACCATTGATGTGGATGTGGCCTATGCTTACCGCGGAAGGGGAGGGCTTCGAACCCTGCTTGGCAGCTTGTCCTCCCTTGCAAGGCTGGATGCGGCCTCGATGGTGCAGCGTTTCAGGGTCCTGACCGGACAGGAAACAGATCCATTCGACACCTATGACCTTCAACTCACCTGGCACAGGGAATTCGGACTGAAAGCCTATTACTTTTTCCTGTGCGGTGATTTTGGTCCGCTTGACCGCAACATCGCCTTTTACTCCTCCACTTTTCAGAAGCTGGTCAAACGGATAAGCGATTATGCCATGGTCGGACTGCATCCCTCTGCTGCATCCGGCGAGGATCCCCGGAGGCTTACCACAGAGATCCGTCGCCTTTCCGGGATACTGAACCGGGAGGTGCGCTTCAGCCGGCAGCATTACCTGAAGCTGCATCTCCCCCGCACTTACCAGGAACTTATTCGGAACAATATCAGCAATGACTTCAGCATGGGCTTTGCATCCAGGCCGGGTTTCCGGGCCGG
>SLSG01000290.1 GCA_007130545.1 Bacteroidales bacterium
GCTATTGGCTATTGGCCAAAGTCCAATGTCCAATGTCCAACTATTCCATAAACCCCTGGTCCTTCAACACATCCAGAAACACCCTGCTGAAATGCAGGTTGTCCTTTTTCGTATAGCGCTTGTAAGCAAATATCTGGGCCAGGTTGTCAAGCTGGTTCTCCTCAATCAGTTTTGCCGTCAGGGGAAGGCTTTCCTTTTCCCTGTAGATCTCATCGATGGCGCCCGCTGTATAATCGTGATAGGTCTCCTGGTGAACCAGGCCGGATGCCGGAAGCCGGTCGGCCTGCTCAGGGTCCTCATCCGGATAGCCGACCACCAGAGTGGTTATTGGCACAACCCCCCTGGGAAGGTTAAAGAACTCTACAAGCTTGTCTGCCTGGTAGGTGGTTGTACCCAGGTAACAGATTCCAAGTCCGAAGTCCTCTGCGGCAACCGCAGCGTTCTGAGCCACCAGCAGGGCATCTATCGCAGCGGTAAAAAATGAAAGAAAATTGTCATAGCCCGGCTCGGCCTCCCTTTGACGGCACCATTTGTTGAAGCGGTTAAAATCGGCGCAGAAGGTAAGCAGAACCGGGGCCTGCTCCACCATTTTCTGACCGAAGTGCAGCTTGCATAGTTCCTTGCGCCGCTCAGCATCCTTGCTGACAATCACGCTGTATACCTGCATATTTCCCGTGGTCGATGCACGGAAACCTGCTTCAAGGATTTTGTCAAGCGCCTCATCGGGAATGGGGTCACTTTTATAGTTTCGGATGGTTTTGTGTGAAAGCAGGTTGGTAAGGGTTTCCATATTCCGGTCTTTTTAGGCAAAAATAAGATTTTCATCCGCCCTTTCAAAAAAAACCGGAACACTACTCCCTGGCCGGGTAAAAGACATCCATTGCCGCCAGCATGGCCAGCATGCTCCAGAACAGGACCGAAGCCTTGTCCGTATCCAGGAAATTGTTCAGCACACCATGAGAAAGATAGGATATGATCCCCAGGGTGATCCCAAGCGAAATGAGCCGCATTTCCCGGTTAGGCGCTTTTTTATATAACCTGACCCCGGTAGCCAGTACGGTCAGGGCAAGAGCGGTGAACAACAGCATACCGGGCAGGCCGCTTTCTGCCAAGGGTCCGAGGTATTCGCTATGGGCATTGCCCTGGTCCCCGAAATGGGTGGTGATGATGGTATAGTCCTCGCTGCGCTGGAACGGAGAGTATACAAACTGATAGGTCCCGGGTCCCCATCCCAGCACGGGCCGCTCATCAAACATCCTGAGCGCGGATCGCCACCGGTTGATGCGCTCCAGGTTGGAGGCATCGGATGTGATGTTGGCGATGGAGTGGAGGTGCTCCGAGAAATCCCCTGAAGATTCCTGGGTGTTTCGCTCCAGCTGCATGACAATCTCGGTCTGAAAAACGTACAGGCTTCCAATCAGCAGGACCAGCACAGCCACAATGACCCGGAACCTGATCTTCAACACCAGGATCACCAATCCGGCAAAGGCCACACCAAGGCTTAGCCAGGAAGCACGGCTGTAGCTGAAAAGGATGCCGGCCGCAAACAATATAAACAACAGGATCGATAACCGCCTCCGCAGGGCGCTGTCGGCCCTGTTAAATGCCATTACCAGAAAAAAGGGCGCCACGAGGCCAAGCACAGCCCCATAATGGGTGTGGTCATTAAAAAAGGGCTGCACCACCCAGTAACCCAGCTTTCGCTCAAACCCGACCATCGCATGTCGCCAGGTGGCATACATCACCACGACCGCCAGTGCAAGCCCGAACAACCAGAAAAAACGTTTGAAATTTACAGGATCCCGGTAAAGGAAGATTCCCACAAAATAGAATGTCACCACAAACCATAACGTGGACACAAAATATTTAAATGATACCACAGGCAACTCGCTGCTGACCGAGGTCACAAACATCCACAGCATATTCAGCAGGATTATAATGGAAATCGGATGCCTCAGCACCCGCAAGTCGTAGCTGCGCTCATAAACCAGTTTGAAGAAAAACAGCAGCATTACCGCGACGATCAAGGGTTCGCCCGGAAGATCAACGGTAAAACCAAGCTGGTCATGTCCATATTTGAAAGAAAATGGGGTGAGCAGAACCAGCAGCAGGATCAGCTTGTCCAGGGAGAAAAAAAACAGCAGCATGATACCCAGGGCGACAGGTATGGCCGTGAGGAAATAGACCCCCTTTATGATCAGGAAGATGTTCAGTGCCGTGAACAAGGCACTGAAAGCATAAAACATGCCTGTCTTGCTTCTGAGGATCTGCATTGGGATGCCGGGGTCAGTTCTTTTTGATGATGCCTTTTTGCTGGAGGTTCTCGTAAACCATCATGGTCATGATCCCCATAAATCCCGCACCGAATGCAGCAAGGAATACGATCAGCCATCTGACCGGATATACTTTTCGTTCGGCCTCGTATGCCCTGTCAAGCGTAAACTGAAACGGCACAAAGTTCTCCAGGTCGGCCCTGGCCTCCTGAAAGCGCCGCTGCATGGCAATCAGGTTCCCGCTGGTGGCCGTCAGATAGGTGGAACTGTAGAGGTAGGCCCCCCCATATTCCCCCAAAACGTTCAGACGCTCTTCCAGCGCCCGGACGCCCGTCATGTTGTTGGCAGACAGGTCCATGGCCAACTGCCTCGTGAGCATCGCCACCTGTCCCTCAATGTCATATACCCCCGCCTTCATGATCCTTTTCAGCGAATCCTCCACTTCCTGCACCCGTTCCAGTGTCTCCTGGTACTGTGCCCGGGCCACCTGGTATGCCAGTTCCGCACGCTGGTGGCGTATCTCATTCAATACCGTATCCACCAGGGTTGCGATCTCGTTGGCTATATTAGCAGCCATTGTCGGATCGGTATCCCTGACCCTTACCTCCACTGCCCCGAATTGGGTACGGCGAAAGGAGATGTTGCTGTGGTATTGCTGCCTGAGCATGGAGTTCCTGTATTGGGCATCTGCCGGGATCTCATAATGGTTCATCAGGTCGAAGCGCTCCGTGACCCTTTCCCGGATATTGGCCGACTCAAACACCTGCAGCAGGCGCTCTGCATCCTCAACCTGCCCATACTCCAGGAAGTCCTGGGTGCCCAGTATCACGGAACGTGACAAGCTGGAAGAAGCTGTCGGAAAAAGGATGACCACCGACTGAAACTTGGGTTTGATAAAAAAGGGGGAGGAAAAGATCACCCCGGCAATGGCCGCGACCAAACAAACAATTGCGAGGTGTTTCCACCATCGGATAAAAAACAAGAACACGTTCGTGGAATCGAACACATTTTCTCGTGGTTCCATAAAGGGTATGTTTTGCTTATGGGGAATGGGGTTAATTGATAATATGCGTCTATAAAAACGAGTTCGGTAAAGCTATAACGAACCCCGGGGGCGCTTATTGGGAAACGGGGCCAAAAATAACAAAAAAACCAGGCTGCAGGGGTACCCAAATATGTTAATTTTGTATTTTAAGCATTGCGCGGGTAAATAAATACAGGGCCCCGACCGTTATTTACCCATAACCAGAAACACGCCTGAAAACAATTCGATCCGCTTCCATTGTCAAGGGCAAAAAACAACCCGGATGCAGAAATTCAAACCCGGCGACAGGGTGATCTTCCTGAATGAAAAAGGGGGTGGTGTCGTTACAAAGGTCATTGACGACCAAATCGTGCACGTGGCAATCGCGGAAGGATTTGAGATTCCCTATTCCACGGGGGATCTGCTCAGGGAGGGCGTCAGCGACGACGACCTGCCCCTGACCGGCAGGCGAGCCGGAAGGAAGGGATCTGACCGGGAGGGACGGGAGGTGTTGTTCTCCATCCCCAACAAGGTGGATCAGCGCCCGGAAGGCATCTACCTTGCGATGGTGCCAACCGACCAGGACAAAGTCCTGGAAAGCCGTCTGGAACTGCAGCTGCTCAACCACAGCCCCTATGGGGTTTCGTTCGGCATTCTCTTGAATCAAAGCGGAAAATATTCCGGATTTGCTCATGGACAAATGGATGCCGATACCAGCCTGGTACTGGCAAAGGTAGGGCGCAACGAGATCGGAGACTGGGCCAACGGTCTGGTTCAATTGTTGTTCTATCAGGACGGCAATACCCGGCCCCTTAGCCCTGCATCGGCCACCATCGGGTTCAGACCCGTGAAAGTTTACAAAGAGGATAGCTTCCCCTACGAAGGGCTGCTGCGAAAAAAAGCCTTTGTCATTGAACTGGCGACCATATCGGCCCAGGCACAGGTTTTGATGAAGGATGACAACCAGGAAGCGGACCTTCGGCTGCTGCAGGAGCAAACATCAGAGGGCAGCAGGAAGCCACGGCCGGCAGAAGGCAAGGAGGGCATGATGGACAAGCATAAGGTGGATGACCAGATCGCGGAGGTGGACCTCCATATAGGTGAATTGACCGACAACCTGACGGGGCTTTCCAATGCAGACATGCTCCGGGTTCAGATGGACTATTTTCGCCGCTGCATGGAACAGGCCTGGAAGGAACGCCTCAAAAAGATCATTTTTATCCATGGGGTCGGAAATGGTACGCTAAAAATGGAATTGTTGCGTTCTTTACGACAGACGGAAGGAATAGAGTTCTACGACGCTCCTTATGCCCGATACGGCATGGGGGCAACCGAAGTGGTTTTTTACCGGCATCGTTAATAAACATCGTTCTTTAAAGAAAGGCAGGACGTCCTGTCGCGTTCCGGTTCAAACCGGGATGAGGAAAGTCCGGGCAACACAGAGCAGCATACTTCCTAACAGGAAGCCGGTCTTCTGACCGAGAGAAAGTGCCACAGAAAACAACCGCCTAAGTTTTGCCATGCAAAACCGGCAAGGGTGAAAACGTGAGGTAAAGGCTCACGCCTGTGACAGGCGACTGCTGCAGGGGGTAAACCTTATGCGTTGAAAGGCCAAATAAACCGGGGACTGAGGGTTGCTCGCCCGA
>SLSG01000306.1 GCA_007130545.1 Bacteroidales bacterium
ATAAATGATTAAAATGCTGAGCAAATGAAAATAGCCATTACATCCACGGGAAATACTTTGGAAGCAACCCTCGACCAGCGTTTTGGCCGCTGTAAATATTTTGTGATTTACGATACGGAAAGCAAAAGCCTGGAATTTATCCCCAATCCCAACCAGGATGCAGTGGAGGGGGCAGGACCGGCTTCGGTCGAACTTGTCGCTTCCCGCAATGTGGAAAAGATTGTTTCCTCTGAATTCGGAATGAAAATTAAGTCTATGCTCGACAGTCTGAAAATCCAGATGATCGTGCTGAAGGATCCCGAAAAAAGGATCAGGGATATCATTGAAATGTTAAACCATAAAAAAGAATGATCATGCCAAGAATGGATGGTACCGGACCAGAGGGGAAAGGTCCCCGTTCCGGACGCAAACTCGGAAGGTGTACCCAGACAACTGACGAGGAAAGAATGCAGACCCTGGGAAAAGGGATGGGCCGCAAGCGGCAGTCCGGAGGTGATGCCGGAGAAGGGAAACGCCGCAAGAGCGGACAACCATAAGGGTTAATATCAGTAAAACGCTTACAGTATGAAAAAACGAATCGCCATCCCGTTGGAAAACGGGGTGCTGTGTGCCCATTTCGGGCATTGTCAGACATTTGCCATCGTGCAGGTAAACAACGGCCAGGTTGAGTCGGTGGAAGAATTTTCTCCCCCCGAACACGTGCCTGGACTATATCCCCGGTGGGTTGCCAGTTTTGGGGTAACCGACGTGATCGCAGGTGGGATGGGACACAAAGCCATTACGCTTTTTAACGAACAAAAGATCAATGCTTACGTTGGTGCACCGATAAAACCGGCAAAAGAGCTTGTGGAGGATTTCCTGGCAGACAGGCTCGCGCTTACTGCCAATTATTGCAATCATGACCACACATGCGGCCAGGAATGACCTGGCGTTCCGAATAGCCATCGCAAGCGGCAAAGGGGGTACCGGAAAGACCTTTGTTGCCACCAATTTGTTTTACAGCCTGTTGAAGCAAAATATTCCGGTAACGCTGGCAGACTGCGACGCAGAAGGGCCGAACGATGCCATTTTTTTCCCGGGCAGACCGGTAAGATCCCTTCCCGTCACCAGGCGAACGCCCGTTATTGATGAAAGGATATGCACTTTCTGCGGGAAATGCCGGCAGTTTTGCAGTTTTCATGCCATTTTCATGCTTCCGGTTTCCAGGGTAATCAGGTGTATGGATGAGCTTTGTCATGGTTGCGGAGCCTGCCTTTACGCCTGTGATGCAGGGGCCATAAGCGAGAAGGAAGTGCAAATGGGTGAGCTGAATGTCTTTTCTGTCACCAGAACGGCCCGTATCGTGGAATCCCGCATGCAACCCGGCTTTCCCTCCCCGGTCACACTGATCAAGGCAGCCATCCGGGAGGCCGGGCATGCCAACACGCCCCTGCCCGGGCACAGCGTCCTGCCCGGCCATACCGTCCTGTTGGACGCCCCCCCAGGCATTGGCTGTCCGTTTGTCCAGACCGTTTCCCTTGCGGATTACGTGATCCTGGTTACAGAGCCCACGCCATTCGGGCTGAGTGACCTGAAACAGTCTGTCGAATGCCTTCAAACCATGGAGAAGCCGTTTGGGGTAGTCCTCAACCGGGCGGGAACTGGTAACGATGGGGTGAATGAGTACCTGGACAAGGAAGGGTTCCCATTGTTGATGGAGATCCCCTTCGAGCGGGAAATCGCCTTTAATTACGCCCGTGGCAGGCTGGTGTGCAAATCCTGGCCAGGGTTTCAACATGCATTGGTAAAGATGCACGAATTGATAAGAAGGACATATGGAAACGGCCATCATCAGCGGTAAGGGGGGAACCGGAAAGAGTTGCATTGCAGCTGCCTTTGCCAGCCTGTTAAACCCGGTGGTGCTGGCTGATTGCGATGTGGAAACCGCTAACCTTTTCCTGTTGTTTGACCCTTTGCCGGAAGAAACGCAGGTGTTTATCGGCGGAAGATCGGCCCATATTGACGGGACCTTGTGCACCAACTGTGGCTTGTGCATGGAATATTGCCGTTATGATGCGGTTTATTTGTCGGATGGACAAGTGGCCATTGACGAGGCAAACTGTGAAGGATGCGGGCTATGTTCCCGGGTCTGCCCCCGGCAGGCCATTGCCATGGTCGACAATGACAAGAGCCGTCTTTATTCGGGTTCGTTCCGGCATGGCCAGATGATCTACGCAAGGCTTGCGCCGGGAGAAGACAATTCCGGAAAGCTGGTGGGACTGGTGCGGGAAAAAGCGAGCGCCCTCGCCCTTGACAAGCAGATCGAAGACATCCTGATAGACGGTCCACCGGGCATCGGATGCCCGGTGATGTCTGCCATTACCGGGGTGGACCGGGTGGTGATCGTTACGGAGCCCAGCATGTCGGGTTTGCTGGACCTGCAAAGGTTGCTGGAAGTGGTGAACGGTTTCGGACCCAGCACCTGGGTGATCCTGAACAAACATGACCTTCACCCGGCCATGGCCCGAAGAATTGAAAGTTTCTGCAGGAAAAGCGGAATCGCCATTGCCGGGAAACTGCCGTTTGACCCCCTGGTCCCCGAGGCCATGGTCCATTGCAAAAGCATCATTGAATGGGCCCCGCATTCCGGTGTGGCCCGTGAATTAAAAAAGATATGGAATACAATCACGAACCAAACGGATAATAATTTATGGAAACACAAGACAAGGGTTTCAACACCAGACTGATCCATGCAGGTGCCTTCGAAGACGCCTATGGGAGTGCAACCGTCCCCATTTACCAATCATCGACCTTTAAATTCAAAAGCGCCCGGCACGGTGCGGATTGTTTTTCCGGGAAAAGCGACGGCTTTATCTATACCAGGATAGGCAACCCGACCATCAGGGCCCTGGAGCAGAACATTGCCTCCCTGGAAAATGGACGCGACGGCATTGCCACCAGCTCCGGGATGGGGGCGATCACCAGCGTGTACATGGCCCTGCTTGGCAGTGGCAGCCATATCATCAGCTCCGATGCGGTATATGGCCCGGCCCGGGGCGTGTTGGAACAGGATTTTTCCCGCTTTGGGGTCGAGGCCACTTTTGTTAATACTTCCCATCTGGATCAAATTGTGGACGCCATCAGGCCCAACACCAGGCTGCTTTACATCGAAACACCTGCCAATCCGACAATGGAACTGACAGACATTGCCGCGTGCGCCAAAATCGCCAGGGACAACAAACTAATACTGGTCGTGGACAATACCTTCTGTTCGCCCTACCTGCAAAAACCCCTGGATCTCGGTGCGGATGTTGTGCTGCACTCGGTCACCAAGTTCATCAACGGACATGCGGACATCGTTGGCGGGGTCATTGTGAGCAACACCCCGGAGCTGTGCAGGAAGATCCGACACTGTATGGTGTACATGGGCTGCAACATGGATCCGACCCAGGCTTTTATGGTGCTGAGGGGGGTAAAAACACTGGCCATACGGATTGAACGGGCACAGGAGAATGCCATGCAAGTCGCTGAATTCCTTCAGCAACATCCGAAGGTATCATGGGTCAGGTATCCCGGCCTGAAATCCCATCCGCAATATGCCCTGGCCGAAAAGCAGATGGCTGGATTTGGCTCCATGATGAGTTTCGGGCTCCATGGCGGTTACCAGGCCGGTGAAAAGCTGATGAACCATGTGCACCTGGCCTTGCTGGCCGTGTCGCTGGGAGGGGTGGAGACCCTGATCCAGCATCCGGCCTCGATGACGCATGCCGGCATAAGTCCCGAAAACAAGCTGGCCGCCGGAATCACCGACGACCTGGTCAGGCTCTCGGTGGGGATTGAGGATGTAGGGGACATCATCGCGGACCTGGAAAGCGGTTTGCATAACGTTTAAAGCCGGTCGGTTTATTATTCCGGCAGGCCGGCGTGGACATGAAAAGCGAAATCAAATATTTATAGTTTGGATATATAATATTTATAAAATGGGTTTATTTGACAAAATTGAACTGCCCGGAGTAAAAAAAGTCGTGGTGATCGCCTCCGGAAAGGGAGGGGTTGGCAAGTCCATGGTGGCCGCCAACCTGGCAGTGGCCATGGCCCGGCAGGGAAAAAAAGTTGCCCTGGTGGATGCGGACATCTATGGCCCATCCATTCCCAGGATGTTCGGGGTGGAGGATGCAAAACCGGATGTGACCAGGTTCGGGGAGCAGGAACTGATGTTCCCGGTGGAGAAGTACGGGGTGAAGCTGATGTCTGTCGGATTTTTTGTGGACATTCACAAGGGACTGATCTGGCGCGGTCCGATGGCTTCAAACGCCATCAAGCAGCTGTTTGAAAAGACCCAGTGGGGACACGTTGATTGTATGGTGGTTGATTTCCCTCCTGGTACAGGTGATATTCAGCTTACCACCATACAGAAACTGAAAATCGCCGGGGCCATCCTGGTAACCACCCCCCAGGAGATCGCTGTCAATGATGCGCGCAAGGCGGCATCCATGTTCTTAAATCCGGACCTGGGAATTCCCATTTTGGGAGTGGTTGAGAATATGTCCTGGTTCACACCGACGGCCCATCCGGATGAGAAATACCTTATTTTCGGAGAGGGCGGGGGTGAACGCCTGGCTTCAGAGCTGAATACACGCCTGTTGGCCCAGATCCCGCTTATGCTGGAAATAGGGGAGATCGCTGATAAAGGGCTGAATCCTTCTGAACAGCCAGAAAGTGCTTTCACCGGTGTTTTTGAAAAGATCGCTGAACAGCTTTTATAATTCATCGAAGAGACTGATTTTGTACATAAACGGACACTTGTGGTCTTTTTTGGACAGTTGTTTAATCCGGGGTTTTACAAGATGAATATCGTTAATGTATTGATTTATAATTGGATGTAATTGGTGGCACCATTATGGATTTTGTCTTTTTGTCAACCGATTGAATCACTTTCCATTATTTATCAA
>SLSG01000064.1 GCA_007130545.1 Bacteroidales bacterium
AGGGGTTGTCGTCGGCCGGGCGGTTCCCCTGTGGGTCGAAGTACATGCGCAGCAAGGGGGACTGTCCGAAACTATGGTTCCACACGATGTCCAGGATGACCGCAATGCCCATGCCGTGGGCCGCGTCGATGAATTTTTTCAGTTCCCTCCTCGGACCGTAATACTTGTCCGCCGCAAAGAAAAAGGAAGGATTGTACCCCCAGCTTTGGTTCCCTTCAAAGTTCATCACAGGCATCAGCTCGATGGCGTTCACGCCGAGGCGCTGCAGGTAGCCCAGGGTATCCCGGAGTTGTGCATAGGTGCTGTTGGCAAGGAAGTCCCGGATCAGCAGCTCATAAATGACCAGGTCCTCCACCGCCGGGGGTATGAAATCCGTATGCTGCCATTCGTAGGGCTCCCGGGCGGTCTGGAATACCGAAACCGGATGTTCTGTCTTACCTGTCGGATAGGGAATCAGTCCGGGATAGCGCCCCTGCAGCCGGATCTCATTGTCATGCCAGGGATCCAGCACCTTCTCCGTATAGGGGTCGGCGATCTGTAAATCCCCGTCAATCAAATACTGAAATGCATATTCGCGCCCGGGTTCCAGGTCTGTGATGGTGAGCCAGAAATGGGTTGCTTCGCGGTTGCGGTACATCAGGTTGTCCGCTCCGACTCCCCAGTCGTTAAAATCACCGATCACAAACACGTACTCCTTGCTGGTGGGCGGATCATGCAGCACCAGGGTTACCGTATGGTCATCCACGTAGTTGATGCCGTTGATCATTCCTATGGGGACTTCCTCAATGGTGACCTCCGGCCTGACAAACACATAGGAGGAGTCTTCCACAAAACTGTCTTCCGCATAGGCAACGGCGAGTATGTCAAAACGGCCGTGCTCCGATGCCTCCCACTCGTACTCGATGCTGGCTTCAGTGGTTGATGTCAGCCAGCCATTATTCAGGTATATGGCCAGGGAATCAGACTCATTGGCTGAGGCACGTATCAGCACGATGTCGCCCAGAGCCACAATGGGCTGCAGTCCGACTGGTGAAAGAATGGCCACGGTCAGTCCGGGCTCGGCCACATCGATAAAGATATCCGGACGGGTTTGCCGGGCATTGTCTGCCGAGCGGAATACCAGGGCCATCTGGGCGATTGTCTGGGATGCGGGCACACCGTAAAAATCCTGGATGTTCGGCTCAATAACCAGCTCGTAAAGGTCAGTCCCGGTGCGGGTGGCCCGGGGCTGGTTCTCATTGTTGCCCCAGTTTCCGATTACGTATTGCCAGTTTGCCCCGCCCAGAATGTTTACCCCGGTATGGGCGTAAACTTCCCCGGTATAGCCCTCCAGCTCCGTCCCGGTGGCATCCAGGATGATCACCACCCGGTCGCTGGAAGTGGGAAGCGGCGGGTCAGTGGTAACTTGTGCATTTGCGGGAATGAGTGCAAGCGTGCCGATCAGAAGCAGTAACGCGAATAATTTACGTGTCAGGGAAGAAGGGTATAGGAGGTGCATGTGGTTTGGGGTTTGGGTGTTGGTTGTTGGCTATTGGCTATTGGGTATTGGGTATTGGGTATTGGTTGTTGGCTGTTAGCTAATGTCCAATGTCCAATGTCCAACGTCCAACGTCCAATGTCCAACGTCCAACGTCCAACGTCCAACGTCCAACAGCCAACAGCCAGTAACAAAGTTAGTGAAAATGTTCGTTTTTATTGTGTTGGGGCATATGCCAGTAGAATAAACAAACGTATTCAAATTTGGTTTATCTTTATATAAAAACACTTTGCCATGCAACGCAAGATCTTGATTGCCATTGCCATCGTTTTCGGTTTGCTCCTGTTGACCGCCATTGTGCTGCCTTTTGCATTGAAGGGCCGCATTATGGAGCGCGTGCAGCGCGAGCTGTCAGAACGAATTGATGCCCGGGTGGAACTGGGCGAATTCAAAATTTCGCTGATCCGGCATTTCCCGAATGTCTCACTCAGGCTGGATGATCTCCGGATTATCGGGTATGAACCCTTTGAAGGAGATACGCTGGCCGATGTCGGCCGCTTCTATATGTCTCTGAACATTAGAACCTTGCTTCGGGGGGATTACGAGGTGAGCCGGGTCCGCCTGGACGATGCCACCTTCCTCTTCAAACTGCTGGAGGACGGGCGAGCCAACTGGAATATCTTTACTGGCTTTTCGTCGGATGTGGACGAAGACACCGCGCAGGTATACCTGACGGATGAACCAATTGCAGAGGACCCATCCGACTTTATCATCTCCCTTAAACAATTGGAAGTGCGCCGCAGCACGGTCGTCTACCACGACGACAAATCGGTAACCTATGTCGATGCCAGCGACATTAACGGGGTTTTTAGCGGTGATCTGGGCATGTCGATGACGACCCTGGCCACCCGCAATGCGACGGTTGGTGAACTTAGCCTGCGCTGGGATGTCTGGCCCATCCTAAGCAAGGCAAAGGTCTGGCTGACGGCCGAGATGGATGCAGACCTGGACAATTTTGTGTTTTTGTTCCGCGACAACGAACTGCTGGTGAATGAGCTGCCGCTGGTGTTTGAAGGCATGGTGGGCTGGCCGGTGGACGACCTGGAAATGGATATCCGCTTTGGAGCGGCCAGGTCTGACTTTGCCGCCTTCCTGTCGCTGCTGCCGGCGCTTTATACGGCGGACTTCCAGGACCTGGAATCCTCAGGGACCCTGCAACTGGAGGGGTATATGAAAGGGACCATGACCGCTGATGACTGGCCCGGATTCGGATTGACCCTGGGGGTGAATGACGGAATGTTCCGCTATCCCGGACTGCCTGCCTCGGTAAGCGGGGTGAATATAGCGGCCCGGATCACGAATCCCGGACCGGATCTGGACTTGACGGTGGTGGATGTGTCGTCTTTCAGGATGGACCTGGGGGGCAACCCGATAGATGCCAGCTTCAGGCTGGCCACCCCCATAAGCGACCCGCAGGTGGATGCCCGCATTGTAGGGCGTGTGGACCTGGCACAGGTCGGGAACTTTTACCCACTCGATGAAGGGGTCGTGGTTAGCGGACTGCTCGAGAGTGACCTTGAATTAAGAGGAAGACTGTCCAGCATTGAGGCAGGGGATTATGGTGCATTTCATGCAGATGGGCACTTGGTAGCCAGAGACGTTTCTTACCACAGTCCGGATCTCGATCAGGGATTTGAGCTGGCGGTCGCAGACATGCGGCTCAGCCCACAAATGATGCGGGTAGATGCCTTTGAGTCCCGCTTCGGGGCGAGCGACCTGGCTGCCACTGGCCAGATCGATAACATCATCGGATACCTGTTCGACAGCCAACTGCTTACCGGCACCTTTACCACCCGGTCGGCCTTGCTGGACCTGAACCAGCTGATGGCAGAGGTCCCGGAAACGGACCAGCCGGATGAGGAGCCGATGGGCGTGATCCGGATACCGGCGAATATAGACTTTACGCTGAATTCCACCGCCGACCAGGTGGTGTTCGGGAAAATGGATATAAGGAATTTTAACGGACGGGTAAGGTTGGCAGAGGAAAGGGCCAATATGGAAAGCCTGCGCATGAACCTGCTCGGGGGACTGCTTGAGATGAGCGGATATTATGATACCAGCGGGGAGTTGCCGGCAGTGGACTTCGGACTGGTCATCTCGGGATTTGGTATTAGGGAGACGTTCAACACTTTCAATACCGCACGTATCCTGGCACCCATTGGCGAGTTTGCGCGCGGGGATATTTCGATGAACCTACAGCTGAGTACCTTGCTGGACAAAGGGCTTGCCCCGGTGCTGGAAAGTTTGGCCGGTAGCGGAAGATTGCAATCCTCGGCCGTGACGCTCTCCGGAACCCCGACCATGAACGCATTGGCTGACAACCTGAAGATAAACGAGCTCAGGGAGATGTCCCTGCGAAACCTGTTGATGTCGTTCTCCTTTGCCGACGGGAAGCTGGAATTGCCGCCGCTGGACCTGAGTTTCGGGGATGTGAGCGCCAGTCTCAGCGGGGTGACTTATTTTGACCAGCGAATCAGCTACGACATGAACCTGGAAATTCCGCGGGCATTGTTTGGCACACAGGCCAACCAGGTATTGGAAGGACTGGTTTCACAGGCTGCCGGACTGGGCGTTCAGTTTAGCCCCGGGGAGATGGTGCCGGTCGATGTGCTGATCGGCGGGACGTTCCGCAGGCCGGAGTTATCCGTATCATTGGCTGCCCTGCGCGGCACGATAGAAGACCAGCTTATGCAAGAGGCAAACCGCCTGCTGCAAGAGGCGGAGGACCGGCTGCGCCAGGAAGCTGAACAGGCGCGCCAGCGGGTGCAGGATGAAGTGGATGAGCAGGTGGAGGATGTCCGCGAGCGGGTAGATCAGGAAGTGGAGGCCAGGGTGGAACAAGTGATGGCAGCCGCGGAGCGCCAGGCGGAGAACATACGCCGCACGGCTTCCAATAGTGCTGAATCGGTTCGCAAGGAAGCCCGGGAACAAGGTGCCCGCCTTGAACGTGAAGCACAGGGGCCAATTGCCCAGGCCGCGGCCAGGAGAACGGCCCAGGCATTGATAAGTCAGGCAGACCTGCGAGCGGAACAGATCGAGGCAGAAGGCGAACGAAACGCCCAGCGGGTGATTGATGAAGCCCGGCAGCAGGTCGAACGCATCCGAAGGGGGGAGGAATAATCCCCGGCTTGTGTGGTATTTCGCCAGCATCCAGGCTGGACAAGCCTCAGGATACATCAATCGGCAACATAAAAAAAAACCCCGGTGCACGCACCGGGGTTTTTTCGCATTATTCAGAGATCCAAAAAAAGAGCGTTATTTCTTTTCAGCGCTTTCGCAGCAAGCTTTTTCAGCTTTCTCCACTGTGCCTGCAACGCCTTCGCCGGCGGTTGCTGACCTGCTGGCACCAGCACTTGCCGGAGCTTCGCAATCAGATTTTACA
>SLSG01000314.1 GCA_007130545.1 Bacteroidales bacterium
CCAGGTCAATGTGGCCATCGGGTCCCACATCCACAAAGTGCACCCGGGCATCCATATGCCTTGAGAGCGATTCCAGGGTGTTCAGTACGGAAGGATGCTCCAGCGGACTGGTGATAAAGTGCTTGCGACCCAGATCCATGCAGCAGCTCCATAAAATGGCGTTGTTGGCTTCGGTCCCGCCCGAGGTGAAAAACACCTGCGAGGGATCTGCCTGCAGGCATTTGGCCACGCTGCGACGGGACTGCTCCAGGGCCACCCGGGCCCGCCGGCCTGCTTCATGGACGGAAGAAGGGTTTCCGTATACTTCCATCATGCAGGCCTGCATGACCTCCACCACCTCTCCCGGCATGGGGGTGGAGGCTGCATTGTCAAAATAGATCAGGGGCTGTTTCATGATGCACAAATTTAACGCAAGTATTCTCAATGCGGCCAAAATCCCGACAGAAAATCCACAAACTTGTCCGACTATCCAACAAAAACCTTAATTTTGAAACATTAAAAATAAGCCTGGCCCGCCTGATATACGCGGAATTTTCCCTCAGGCCGATAAACAGAACCGTATTGTGGCAGAAAGTCTGGTCATCATTCCCACTTACAAGGAAAAGGAAAACATTGAAAAGATCATCCGGAAGGTCTTATCGCTGCCGGGAAATTTTCATATCCTGATCATTGACGACAATTCCCCGGATGGGACTGCCGATGCGGTGCGACAGGTCATGCCGGAGTTTTCCGGGAGGCTGTTTCTGGAGACCCGTGAAGGGAAGCTGGGCCTTGGAACAGCTTACGTTCATGGATTTAAATGGGCCCTGCAGAGAAGTTACAAGTACATTTTTGAGATGGATGCGGATTTTTCCCACGATCCCGAAGACCTCCCCAGGCTGCTGCATGCCTGCTCCCATAAGGGATTTGACCTGGCCATAGGTTCCCGGTACATCGATGGTGTGAATGTGGTGAACTGGCCCATCTCGAGGGTGCTGATGTCTTATTTTGCCTCGGCTTATGTGCGCCTGGTCACAGGGATGAAGATCCAGGACACCACGGCCGGATTCAAATGTTACCGCAGGGAGGTCCTGGAGGCCATCGACCTGGACAGGATCCGGTTTACCGGCTATGCCTTCCAGATCGAAATGAAGTTCAAAGCCTGGAAGCTTGGTTTTCGGATCAAGGAAGTGTCCATCATCTTCACCGACCGTGTGGAAGGTGTTTCCAAGATGAGCAAAGGCATTTTCAAGGAGGCCGTACTGGGCGTCATCAGAATGCGGTGGGACAGCCTGGTCAATAAAAGGGATTACCGCCGGCTGCCACAGCCCAAATAGGGAACCAGCCCAAAACACATAAAGGAGAAAACCCGTGCAGGAGCTGCTTTTAAAAAATGCGTTCATCGTCAATGAAGGAAAGATCTTCCGCGGAAGTCTTTATATCCGGGATGGAAAGATCTCTCATGTTTTTGGTTCCCCTGAGGCCCGGGAGGAAAATTATCCGGAAGGGGTGCAGACGATGGACCTGGAGGGGAAATACCTTCTTCCCGGGGTGATCGACGACCAGGTGCATTTCCGGGAGCCCGGACTGACACACAAGGGAGACCTGGCATCGGAATCAACGGCAGCCGTAGCTGGCGGGATCACCAGCTTCATGGAAATGCCCAACACCCTTCCGCAAACGATTTCACAGGAGGCCCTGCAGGAGAAGTTTGAATTGGGGCGGCAGAAAAGCCTGGCCAACTTCTCCTTTTACATGGGTGCCACGAACGGGAACACGGATGCGTTGCTGGCCACGGACCCGGGTCATGTTTGCGGAATCAAGGTTTTCATGGGGGCCTCAACCGGAAATATGCTGGTAGACGATCCCGAAAGCCTGGCCCGCATCTTTAAAATCACCCGATTGCCAATTGCTGTCCATTGTGAAGATGAATCCATCATCCAATCGAACCTGGCCCTGGCCAGGGACTTTTACGGGGACCAGATCCCGGTTTCCCGGCACCCGGTAATCCGCAGCCATGAGGCCTGCGAAACCTCATCCCGCCTTGCCATCTCACTGGCGGAGCGTTACGGGACCCGGCTCCACCTGCTGCACCTGAGCACTGCCAATGAGCTGCGCTACCTGGAAAATACCAGTCCCCTGCAGGAAAAACAGATTACAGCCGAAGCCTGCATCCACCACCTCTGGTTTTCGAGCAAAGACTACCGGGAAAAAGGCTCATTGATCAGGTGGAATCCGGCCGTGAAGGATGAAGCTGACCGGCTCGCATTGCTTGAAGGGGCCCTCAATGGGTTCATCGATGTGATTGCCACCGACCACGCCCCGCATACACTGGAGGAAAAACAAAAACCTTATCTGGAGTGTCCGTCTGGCGGACCCATGGTGCAGCATTCCCTGGTGGCGATGCTCGAGTTTTTCCACCAGGGCCGGATGCCGCTGGAAAAGATCGTGGAATTGATGTGCCACAACCCGGCCACCATTTTCGGCGTGCAGAACAGGGGCTTTATCCGCACGGGCTATGCTGCGGACCTGGTGGTGGTGGACCTGGACCTTCCATGGCAGGTTGAAAAAGACAATGTATTGTATCGTTGCGGCTGGTCACCCATGGAGGGCACCCGGTTCCGGTCTTCGGTACTGCACACATTCGTGAACGGCAAGCATGTGTTCGACAACGGAAAAATCAATGCCTCCGTAAGGGGTGAGGCACTTCGGTTTTCGCGATAGGGGAATCCACGATCAGAACCAGGCCATGAACTTCAGCGCATGAACTTCAAACCATGAAGAAACACCGCATCCTTATTTTCCTGTTGCTGCTCCTTGCAGGCTGTACCTTTTTCCGCTCACCCGGCAGGGACCGGTGTGACAAGATTCTCTCCAGGGAGAAAATGACCGACCTGCTGACCGACATTTACCTGCTGGAAGGTTATTTACTGGAGCTGCAATCCGTCAACCCGGAGCTGCAGGATTCCATCGCAGATTATTACGCGGGCCTGTTTGACAAACATGGGGTAACCTATCAGGAATTTGAGCTGGCACTTTCATGCTACCTTCTCCATGAACGGGAGATGCAGCAGATCCATGAGGATGTCCTGCAGCGTTACAGCATCATGGAAAGCCAGGTGGAGCCTTTTATGCCAGACATCCAGGCGCCGGACAGCCTGGCGCCGGACAGCCTGGCGCCGGATAGCCAGACCCCGGAAGGCCTGCAGGATTCCATTCCTGATCACCGTTTACGATAAAGAAGGCTGCGTTTAGGAAGATGCAGGCTAGGCTCAGAAAAGCTTATCAATTATTTTGTCATCGGCCTCGAACGGAAGGGTGACCTTAAGCAGGGGTTCTGTCTCCATGGCCCGCCTGATCGCAAACACGGCCTCCTTGTTGCGGGCCCAGCTTCTCCGGGCTATGCCGTTGTTCACATCCCAGAAAAGCATGCTTTCCAGCCTTTTGTCTGCCGCTTCACTTCCATCAAGCAATAATCCGAATCCCCCGTTTATCACTTCACCCCAACCCACTCCGCCTCCGTTGTGGATGGAGACCCAGGTCGCACCCCGGAAGGCGTCTCCGATCACATTGTGAATGGCCATGTCTGCAGTGAAACCGGAACCATCATAAATGTTTGAAGTTTCCCGGTACGGGCTGTCCGTGCCGCTTACATCATGGTGGTCACGGCCCAGCACAACGGGTCCCTTCAGGCGCTTTTCGCGTATTGCCCGGTTAAAGGCCCGGGCGATCCGGATGCGTCCCTCGCAGTCGGCATAAAGGATACGTGCCTGGGAACCGACCACCAGCTTGTTGGCTTCCGCCTTTCTGATCCACAAAAGGTTGTCGGAGAGCTGCTGACGAATCTCTTCGGGTGCATCAGCCATCATTTCGGTGATCACTTCTGCCGCCAGTCCGTCGGTAACCCGCAGGTCGGCCGGGTCCCCGCTTGTACAGACCCAGCGGAAGGGCCCAAAGCCATAGTCGAAACACAATGGACCCATGATGTCCTGTACGTAGGACTGGTATTTGTATTTTCCGTCTGATTGGAAAATGTCCGCCCCTGCCCTGCCTGCTTCAAGCAAAAAGGCATTGCCATAGTCCCAAAAATACATGCCCCGTGAAGCCATGGCATTGATGGCCCGGACATGCCTTTGAAGTGATTCCTGCACCTTTTCCCTGAACCGGATCGGATCGGAGGCCATCATCGCATTGGCCTCTTCAAAACCCAGGCCTGCAGGGTAATACCCACCTGAGAACGGATTGTGCAGTGAAGTCTGGTCAGATCCCAGTTCAACTTCGATCCCGCTTTCGACAAACTTCTCCCACAGGTCCACTATGTTCCCCACATAGGCCAGGGAGACAGCCTCCTTGCCGGCCTTGGCCTGCAATATCCTGCGAATCAACTGCCCAAGTTCCTCGTACACCTCGTCTACCCAGCCCTGTTCATAACGGGTCTTCACTGCCTTGGGATTTATCTCGGCCACAACGCCAATGGCACCGGCGATAACGGCGGCCTTTGGCTGGGCCCCGGACATGCCTCCCAGTCCGCTGGTGACAAAGACCTTACCGGCCAGTCCTCCTCCATTGCCTTTCAGACGCCGGCCGGCATTCAACACAGTAATGGTCGTGCCATGCACAATGCCCTGCGGACCGATATACATGAAAGAACCGGCGGTCATTTGTCCGTACTGGGTCACACCCAAGGCGTTAAACCGCTCCCAGTCATCCGGTCTTGAGTAGTTCGGGATCATCATGCCGTTTGTTACCACTACCCTTGGCGCCTCCTCATGCGAAGGGAAAAGCCCCATCGGATGCCCGCTATATAGCACCAGGGTCTGCTGGTCGGTCATTTCAGCCAGGTACTTCATGCAAAGCAGGTACTGGGCCCAGTTCTGGAAAACGGCCCCGTTCCCCCCATAGGTGATCAG
>SLSG01000023.1 GCA_007130545.1 Bacteroidales bacterium
CCCAAAGCTTATCCAAGGCATTCAGGTGTTCTGCCATCGGATCTGCCCCGCTGATGCCGAGCAGTTCCAGGTCGCGCGACTGGAATATAAAGGCCAGGGCTTCCGTGAAGGCGGTGTTCGGGACCCCGTTTACCATATAATAATCCACATCATGCAGGCTGATGGTCTGCTCTACGTTGTGTCCGAACTCGTGGACCGCAATATTGTAGCCTTTGTAATCCATCCCGTCAGCCCCGATCCGGGTGCGCAGGTGGGAATACTGGCTGCGCATGGCAGCCCCCCAGGCGTGGCCTGCCCCGCGTGAGGCCTCCACCACGATCTTTGACGCGATGTCGATTGCGCGCTCCCGGTCCCAGCCAAGATTGACCAAAATGTTGGGCAGGTCATCCTCAAAGGATTCCCGGTCGGGATACCGCTGGCCGACAATGCGATCCAGTTCTTCCTCCGAGATGGCGCTTCGGGCCTTGAAGCCGTCGTACCAAATATCGAATGGCTCCAGCGGCCGCCCCAGCCGTTGGCTAACCAGTTGCCCGACCTGGCTGAGCACGGGACTGCCGACCAGTTCCTTGAACAAGGCCTCCACTTCCGGCTGGGTGAGTTCCAGTCCCTGGTTGAACGCCCTCTGGATGGCCGTCGGATAACTTGGTGAATAGGAATCGGCCGCCCGGCGTGCATGGAAGTTGTCCAGCAGGTGCCTGTAGCGGGTGTCCGGTTCGGGGCGGCTGTCAAGCGTTTCCCCGTTGCGCCTCACCTTGTTTGAAAACGGATCCCAGTCTACCTCTGCGTTATTGATCACCACCTCCGGGATATCCTGCCGGATGATGCGCTCCATCACCTGGTAAATCATTCGCTGTTTTGGCAGTCCGTCAGCCAGGCCGTAATTCGACTTGATCTCATCCCGCAGTCCCCAATGCGTAATCAGCCGCATGTTTTCAGGGAACAGACGCTGGCCTTCCTCGTCCAGCAGATTCCCCATCACGATGTTGTATTCAGAGATATAATTGTCGGATGCAGTGGCAATCCGGGAGGCTTCCTGGTTTACAGATGCCGGAACCCTGGAATTGTAGATGTCGCCCATGCGGACATAGGCCCAATCACTGCGATCCCACTGCGAAGCCATTTCCGCCTTCTCCTCCAGCGAATAGAACGGGAAATTCAGGATGGTCAGAAAAGCGATCCCGTTTGAAAAGAGGTCATCCGTCAGGTGGGCAGCCGGCGAGAAACTGCCGAACAGCACATCCACTGGCTCTATGGGTCCTCCGTCCAAATGCAGCGCCTTATTCAGCTCCAGGCTCATCTGGTTGAAGTGGCCCCAGATCTTCTCGTAATTGAAAGACAGCTTCTCGAACAGGGAATGGCGTTTGCTCTCATCCCCCTGGTAATTTTCCAGGCAAAACCTTTTGAATTCCTCTAACCCGCCATCCGACGCCATCCAAAAGGATGCAAGCTGTGAAACCCCTTTTTCAATTCTTGCCTGTTGTTGGCTGCCGAAAGTATCCGACAATTGGGAAACCACCAGGTCGATGGTTCCCTGTGGAATTGTACCCATATCCACCTCCTTTTGTGTTTTTTCCGTGTTACAGCCTGCCAGCAGCATGCCAGCAAGCGCGATAACGAGCAATCCTTTTTTCATGGTTTTTTTATTTACGTGACTGATTCAGTACCTGTTGTATGACACCATTTCTGACATCGGTTTTCTGATCTTTTTTCGCTGTTTGTCACTGGCCGGGTAACCCAGGCTGATCATCAGCGGAATGCGTTTTCCGGAAGGAATGTGCAGCAGCTGCCTGGCTTTTTTCTCGTCAAACCACCCGATCATGCAGCTTCCAAGTCCCAGTTCCGCCGCCTGCAGACAGAGGTGTTCCGCCACGATCCCGATATCCATCAGGTAGAAATCCTTGTCCTTCACTTTTCCACCGATCTTCGACAGCCAGGAGGGCGGCTCGGCCACCAGCGCGACCATGACCGGGGCCTGCAGGCAAAAGCGATTGAACTTCAGCATGGGTCCGACAGTGGTCCCGGCCAACTGGTCCCTCAACCCGGGCTCGTCAACCACGACAAATTTCCATGGCTGGCTGTTGCATGCAGAAGGTGCCAGGCGGCAGGCCTCCAGGATGCGGTCTATCTTTTCCTTTTCCACCGGACGCGTGTCGTATTTCCTGCAGCTATCCCTGACTTGAACCAATTTGTGAAAATCCATACATTCCGTGAATAAGCCCCCTTCCTGGGCAAATCGTGCCATGCCTTCCCCAGTTTACGGGAAGCAGTTTGCCAAAATTAAGGAAATTCCTTAAATTGCCGGCTCTTCCGGCAGGCATATCCGCCAGCCGGGTCAGGAAAGAAACCATGTCCGTTAAACTCATTGAAGTTTCCGGGAAAAAAGAGCTGGAAGCGTTTGTCCGGTTCCCGGACAGGCTTTACTTCGATAACCGGTATTACATCCCCGCGCTTCACAGGGGACAGCTGGCGACGCTCTCCAGGGACAAGAATCCGGCTTTTGCGCATTGCGAGGCCCGTTACTGGCTGGCAATGTTGGGGAAGGAGGTGGTCGGACGGGTGGCCGGGATCATCAACCACCAGTACAACCGGGAGCAGAACCGCAAATACATCCGCTTTGGCTGGCTGGACTTCGTGGAGGATGAAAAGGTTTTCAGCATGCTGATGAATGCCGTTGAGGATTGGGGGCGGGAACACAAAATGGAATGCATTCACGGACCGCTTGGATTTACCTCCTTTGATGCCAGTGGGGTGCTTGTCGAGGGGTTTGACGAATGGCCAACTTCATTTGGCCGTTACAACTTCCCGTATTATGATGGGTTTCTGGCCGGTGCCGGCTTTCGCAAGGATGTGGATTGGGTGGAGTTCCAGATCCGGATTCCGGAAAAATTGCCGGAAAAGCTGGTGGCAGCTGCCGAAATGATAGGTAAGCGTTATGGCGTAAGGAATGTGGATATTGCCGGGAAAAAAGAGCTAAAAACTTTTGCCGGTAGCGTTTTCGGACTGCTGAACACGGTTTATTCGGGTTTGTATGGGTTCTCCACCCTGAACCCGGCACAGGTGGATGCCCTGACCAGAGAATTCCTTTCAATGATCCACCCGGATTTTGTTTCCGTGGTGCTAAATGAGCGGGACGAGCTGGTGGCATTCGGACTGGTAATGCCATCTCTGGCGATGGCCCTGAAAAAGTCGCGGGGAAAACTTTTCCCATTTGGTTTCCCCAGGATCATGCGGGCACTTCGACACAACGACACGGTGGATCTATTGCTGATCGGGGTCAAGCCCGAATACCAGAACAAAGGCTTGCATGCACTGGTGTTCGAGAAGATTGGAAGGACTTTTTACAAACGGGGGATCAAAACCCTGGAGACCACCCGCGAGCTGGAAGACAATAACAGGGTCAAGCAATTGTGGGCAGGCTATGACACCCGTCAGCATAAGCGGGCACGGTGCTACATAAAAGATCTTTAAGGGGACCACCATGCATTTTGCGGGGAATTCGTTCTTGTTTGCGGGGAATTCGTTCTTGGTTAACTCAGCCTAAAATGTTATATTTGCGGATACTGCTTGAATATCACAAAATCTCAGTTCCCTGCCACGATTAATTAAACATGGAGGGCATTTAGCTTATCTAATAACTAAATATATAATTAAAACGATTGTTATGTCAAATTATCACGAACCAGCAGAAGAATTATCGCAGGAGGCACGCAATTTTTCGCGCGCGCTGAACAGCCTGAAAGAGGAGATTGAAGCCGTTGACTGGTACCACCAGCGGGTGGTAACCTGTAACGATCCGGAACTTGCCGAAATCATGGCGCACAACCGGGATGAAGAGATTGAACATGCCTGCATGACCCTGGAATGGTTGCGCAGGAAAATGCCCGGCTGGGATGAGGAATTGAGAACGTACCTGTTCAAGGAGGGAAGCATCGCCGGACATGAAGAGGCTGCCACTGGTGGCCATGGTGATGGGGGCGGCCAGGCTCCGGGAACCGAAGGCAAAGACTCTCTCGGACTGGGCAAGCTGAATAAATAATGTTCTGTGGCGACCCGGATTGAATCACAACCGGATTGAATCAAAAATTGAAAACAAACGATTAAATTTATTTTTATGGATATCCTGAGAAAATCACTTGCCCCCATCTCTGATGAGGCATGGGCAGAAATCAATGAAACCGCTGTGGATGTGCTGGCCTCTGTATTGTCGGCACGCAAATTTGTCGATGTGGAGGGGCCCAAAGGATGGGATTTCGCAGCGCTTCCCACCGGACGTATCAAAGTGCCTGCCGGACAAAAAGGCAGCCTGAAATATGGCATACACCAGGTGTTCCCCCTGGTGGAGGCCCGCATTCCGTTTGAACTGGATATATGGGAGCTGGACAACGTGGCCCGTGGTGCGGAAGACATCGACCTGGGACCCATGGAGGACGCTGCCAGGGAAATAGCCCGTTTTGAGGAAAATGTGATTTATGAAGGCTTTAAGCCTGGGAATATAGCCGGACTCAAAGCCAGTTCGGATCATGATGTCATCCCGTTCCCGGAGGCAGCTGAAGACATTATGTCTGCCATCGCCCTGGCCACCTCCAAACTCAAGGCGGCATCCATTGAAGGACCTTATTCCCTCATACTTAATGCGGAGAAATGGCAGAAGGTAAATGCCCACGTCAGGGGTTATCCGCTGCGCAGACAGCTCGAGGGATTGCTGGGTGGTTCCATTATCATGGCGCCCTATGTGAAGGATGCTTTCCTGGTATCTGAAAGGGGTGGGGACTTGAAAATGGTAATCGGCCAAGACCTGTCGATCGGATATGAATCACATAGCAGCAAGGCAGTACAGCTCTACTTTACCGAGTCCTTCACCTTCCAGGTGATCGATCCGGCCAC
>SLSG01000321.1 GCA_007130545.1 Bacteroidales bacterium
CCAGGCTGGCACCCGGATCCACTTCTTCAAAGGCCCTGCCAAACAGGGTAATAAAATCGTCGCGGCTGGTGCGCTGCATCTCCAGGGCGCGTTCCATGGCCGCCTGAAAGGTTTGATCGGTAGTGTAACCCGCCAGTGCCCGGACAATCTCCGCCACACTAATCTCCAAGGTCACGTTCATCCCGCCCCGCAAGTCAAGTCCCAGGTTCAATTCACGCTCCTTGACTTCGCGGAATGTGTAGTTCCTGATGCCCAGGTTAAACACCGGTATATTCATCATGGAATCAAGGTAGAACCTTTCCTCCACCCTGACGATCGAATCATAGATCGCTGCCTCCAGGAGCTGGTTTCCTTCGGCCAGGGTGGCTGCTTGCTGAACAAATCGCTCACTGCGGGCATAACCCCTGGCATCGCGTTCAACCTTCCGGGCAAAGAATGTGAAAGAAAGCTGGTACAGGCATACCAATGCGAACGCAATGGCAAAGAATTTGATCATCCCTTTATTTTGCATATTCTTGGGTTTTTGGTGTTTTCTTTATGGTATAAGGGTATAATATGGGTCAACCGGTTTTTTAAAGCGACCGCAAAGTTAGTTGATTTTTTTTTGAAAGGGAAAAAATCATGGTCCTTTTTGCGCCCTCATTATTAAATATTTACGATTAGTCTTCGGTTCGGGCAGTCAATCACAGCATTCATTTTCAGCAAAAGATCGCAACCCAGCACCAGGTCAATCTTTGGCAGGTCAAACAGGGCATAGGAATCATTGATGGACTTCAGGTCAATCACCACCACTTCCCGGTCCCTCAATTCCAATCCGCCTACCTCAACACGGTCTATGACAGTCTGAAAAGCCTCAATGGGTCCGGTACCAAGCCCTGAGAAAAACTTCTCGTATTTTTTCATCGTCGGATGGTCCAGGTAATGCATCACCCGGTGCTTATCCAGGATGGTTCGCGAGGCCCCTGTGTCGATCAGGGCATTGGCTTTTAAACCATTAAGCTTCAAGCTTACCATCAGGTGGTAACCACTATTGTCAATGCGCAATATCTGGAGTGGGACTTTCTTCATCGGAAAGTGCAAATATAAATAAAAGGGGCTTGCAGCAATGTTTGTTCCCGCAAGCCCCTGTATATTTAATCAGACCAATTACTTCGCCAGGCTGTGTTCGGTTCGGATAATTTCCATTCCTCTGCGGATGGCCTGTTCATTCAATGGGATCAGGTTGTGATACCGCTCCGGAAGTACTTTCTTCAGTCCCTTGATCACGTTTTCCAGTTCCAGGATGGGCTTCACCTTCAGGAATCCTCCGATGACAATCATATTGAACACCTTGGTGTTGTTCATCTTGATGCTTTCGTCATAGGCCGGGATGGCGCAAATATTTATGTCGGTGCGCCGCGGTTTGCGCGTCATGCCATTCTCCTCATAAATTAGCAATCCACCAGGCTTCACCGCATCCTCGAATTTATCCATAGAGGGCTGATTCAGCACAATGGCCGTGTCAAATGCATTCAGCACGGGGGAACTGATATCCTTGTCGCTGATGATGGCTGTGCAGTTGGCTGTTCCTCCGCGCATTTCCGGTCCGTAAGAAGGCATCCAACTCACTTCCTTTTCCTGCATTACCCCGCTGTAGCATAATATCTGCCCCATGGACAGGACACCCTGTCCGCCAAACCCGGCAATAATGATTTCTTCAGTCATGGTTTTCTGTTTTATTATTCTGGAACTTTAATATCTCCCAATGGATAGAACGGAAACATATTCTCCTCCATCCATTTGTTGGACTGTACCGGGGTCATCTTCCATCCCGAGGGACAGTTCGCGACAATCTCCACAAAGCAGGTCCCCTTATTCAGTTTCTGGTATTCCAGCGCCTTTTTCAGGGCTCTTTTGGTTTTCCTTGCATTCCCTGGGGTATGGACACTTTGCCTGGTCACAAAATAGGTACCCGGAAGCTGGGCGATGAGTTCGGTGATCTTAAGCGGATTGCCCATGGTGGCCACATCCCGCCCGCGGGGTGAGGTGGAGCTCTTCATTCCGGGCAGCGTGGTGGGAGCCATTTGTCCCCCGGTCATCCCGTAAATCCCATTGTTGATAAATACGATCAGGATGTTCTCCCCACGGTTGCAAGCATGGATCGTCTCAGCGGTGCCAATGGCGGCAAGATCGCCGTCGCCCTGGTAAGTAAAAACGGTCTTTTCGGGGAATACCCGTTTGATCCCGGTGGCCACGGCAGGTGCACGCCCGTGGGCGGCTTCGGTCATGTCCACATCGAAATAATAATAGGCCAGAACGGAACAACCAACCGGAGCGACCCCGATGGTCTCTCCTTGCAGTCCCAGTTCATCGATGGCCTCGGCCAGCATGCGGTGGGCCGTGCCATGCCCGCATCCCGGACAGTAATGCATTACCCGGTCGGTAAGCACCTTGGTCTTTTCGTAGACCAGGTTTTCGGGCTTAATCAGGTTTTCTGCCATATGTCTATCCTCCGATAATTTTTTGTTCCAATGCATTCAGGATTTCATCCGGACTGGGGATCATGCCCCCGAAGCGACCGAAATGTTCCACTTTGGTCTTGCCATTCACAGCCAGCCTTACGTCTTCCACCATCTGCCCGGCATTCATCTCCACGGTTAGTATGCCTTTGACCTGTCCGGCCAGTTTGTTGATCGCATCAACAGGGAATGGATAAAGCGTCTGGGGGCGGATTAACCCAACCTTGATGCCTTTTTCCCTGGCCATTTCCATGGCCTTGCGGGTAATGCGGGCGCAGGAACCGAAAGCGGCAAACAGGTATTCGGCATCCTCGCACAAATGGGTCTCGTAACGGACCTCGTTCTTCTCGATCTCCCGGTATTTGGCCTGCAACCTCAGGTTCACCTTCTCCTGCTCTTCCGACTGCAACTGAAGGGAGGTCACAATCACGCTGTCACGCCCGGGTTTCTTGCCTACCGTGGCCCATTCGGGTGCCTCTGTGAGGCGGGGTTGCTGCTCGAACAACTCCACTTTCTCCATCATCTGTCCGATGATACCGTCAGAGAGGATCATAATCGGGTTGCGGTATTTAAAGGCCAGTTCAAAAGCCAGCTTGACGTAGTCCACACTTTCCTGCACGGTGGCCGGTGCCAGCACGATCAGCTTGTAGTCACCGTGTCCGCCGCCCTTGACCGCCTGAAAATAATCCGACTGGGAAGGTTGGATAGTTCCCAGTCCGGGACCTCCACGAACCACGTTAACCAGAACGCACGGCAGTTCTGCCCCAGCGATATAGGAAATGCCTTCCTGCTTAAGACTCATGCCCGGACTCGATGACGAGGTCATGGCCCGTTTGCCGCAACCAGCAGCGCCGTAAACCATATTGATGGCGGCCACTTCGCTTTCGGCCTGCAGGACAATCATGCCCGTACGTTCCACCGGATTTTCGCGCATCAGATACTCAATGATCTCTGACTGGGGGGTGATGGGGTATCCAAAATAGGCATCGGCACCTGCCCGGATGGCTGCCTCGGCAAGCGCCTCATTGCCCTTCATTAATCTCAATTCCTTCATAATGCTTTTCTTTTTAAAGACATGCCTGGGTTTTGTAGGAGTACGATTACTTTTCCCGGTAGACAGTGATCACTGCATCGGGACATACCACCGCGCAGTTCGCGCAACCTGTGCAACCGCTGTTCACCTTGACCGTGTAGTGGTAACCCTTGCTGTTCACCTCGTTGCTCAGTGCCAGCACCTCATGGGGGCAAGCTGCCAGGCAAACCTCGCAGCCCTTGCATTTTTCTATGTTGATGACAACATCTCCTTTTTTTGCCATTGTCGGATGGTTTGTTGAAATAAAAGCCTTTGCGGCAAAACTAAAATTATTTATTCAAAGCGAGAATTAAAACCCGCGACTATTTTGTTTTTGACAGCTTTAAATGCTGATTACCAGACTTCTGAAATAATAAATTAAAAAGATTCTAAACAATTCATTCCAAAGTATTTTAGTATTTTTACAACCGAATGCGCAAGCCCAAAAGAAAATTTTTTAAGCGGCTGCTGATCATCTTAACAAATACCCTGATCGCCTTGCTGCTCCTCCCCTTGCTGGTCCTGTTCATCAGCAACCAGGTCATACGTATTTCCGCAGAAGCCTACCTGTACGATTCCCCCGAGTTGATCCCCTATAACAGAGTCGGACTGGTACTTGGTACCTCTCACAGGGTAAGAAGCGGCGGACCCAATCCCTATTTCAACAACCGTATGGAGGCCGCTGCCGAATTGTACCATAGCGGGAAGGTGAGTTACTTGCTGTTGAGCGGGGACAACCTGACCCAGTGGTACAATGAACCCGGACAGATGCGGGAAAAATTGCTTGAGCTGGAAGTTCCGGACAGCGCCATTTACCTGGACCAATCGGGGCTTAGAACCCTGGATTCAGTGATCCGCGGGCGGGAAGTATTTGGGCAATCTGGATTTACCGTGGTTTCACAGCGGTTTCACAACCAACGGGCAGTATACATTGCCCGACAAAACGGCATTGAGGCAGTTGCCCTGAATGCAAGAGACGCTGACCGGGGGAACCATCCGAGCATTCTCGTCAGGGAGTGGTTCGCCAAAACAAATGTGTTTTTGGACATCCTGCTGAAAAAGCAACCGCGCTTTCTGGGTGAGCAAGTTGAGATAGGAACATAGGCCCCGGACTGACTTAGTTAAGTAGTTATTAACGTTTAGGTAGTTATTAACCCAAAATACAATGGCAATGGAAATTCAGGACAAGATCATCAATGCATTCAAAGAAACCGGGCAGGCCATGCGACCCGGTGAGTTGGCAGAGAAAGCCGGGTTGGACAAAAAAGAGGTGGAGAAGGCCATCAAGAA
>SLSG01000217.1 GCA_007130545.1 Bacteroidales bacterium
ACCTGTCAAAAAATGCCGAAGCCGACCTGGTGATTGTGGCTGCCTGCGGGGAACGTGCCAACGAGGTGGTGGAGATATTCACCGAGTTCCCGGAGCTGGATGACCCACGCACGGGGCGGAAGCTTATGGAGCGTACCACCATCATTGCAAACACTTCGAATATGCCCGTGGCCGCAAGGGAAGCATCCGTGTACACCGCCATGACCATTGCAGAATATTACCGGGCCATGGGTCTGAAGGTGCTGCTGCTGGCCGACTCCACATCCCGCTGGGCACAAGCCCTTCGTGAGATGTCAAACCGCATGGAGGAACTTCCCGGACCAGACGGTTTTCCGATGGACCTGCCCGCCATCATTTCCAATTTCTATTCCAGGGCCGGCTTCGTATACCTGCCTGGCGGAGCGTCTGGTTCCATCACCTTTATCGGGACCGTATCGCCGGCCGGTGGTAACCTCAAGGAGCCCGTGACCGAGTCGACCAAAAAGGCTGCCAGATGCTTCTACGCCCTTTCACAACAAAGAGCCGACAGCAAGCGCTACCCGGCCATCGACCCGATCGACAGCTATTCCAAATACCTGGAGTACCCCGAGATCACCAGCTACCTGAATGAAAAGATCGCCCCAAATTGGACCAGAAACGTGTTCGAAGCCAAGGACATCCTGCTGCGCGGCAAGGAAACCTATGAGCAGATCAACATCCTGGGCGATGACGGAGTACCGCTCGACTACCACCTGAAGTACTGGAAGTCAGAACTGATCGACTTTGCCATTCTGCAGCAGGACGCCTTCGACAAGATCGATGCCTCCTCCTCACTGGACCGCCAGAATTTTATGCTGGAGAAAGTACTTGAGATCTGTCATAAGGAGTTCAAGTTCGACACATTCGAAGAGGTCAGCCCGTATTTCAAGAAAATCATCAATTCCCTCAAGCAGATGAATTATTCGGTTTATGAGTCGGATGAGTTCGGGAAAAACCAGAAAATGTTGGAAAAAACCCTGGCCGAGCGCGAAGTGGTGGCCGAAGAGGCCTGAGTCGGGTACATAATAAAATTAAACACCGTAAATCCCAAATAATGGAAAAAGACACCAAAGCATTTCAGCGGATCTATACCAAGCTGTTCCAGCTTACCAAGGCCACTGTTTCACTGAAAGCCAGCGGCATTGGCAATGAGGAACTCGCCATTGTGGATGGCCGGCTGGCACAGGTGGTAAAGATCATCGATGACATTGTCACCCTGCAGGTATTTGCCGGCACGGAAGGAATTGCCACGGATGCTGAAGTTATTTTCGCCGGGAAGGCCCCTACCCTGAAGGTGGGGGAAGACCTGGCCGGAAGATTCTTTAATGCCTATGGCGAACCGATGGACGGGGGAAGCATTATGGGAAGCGAACGGGAGATCGGCGGACCCAGCGTGAACCCGGTCCGACGAAAGCAGCCCTCTGAACTGATCGCCACCGGAATCGCAGGCATCGACCTGAACAACACCCTGGTGACCGGGCAGAAGATTCCGTTTTTTGCTGACCCGGACCAGCCCTTCAACCAGGTGATGGCCATGGTCGCACTCCGCGCCAAGGCCGACAAGATCATCCTGGGGGGAGTCGGACTCACCAACGATGACTATCTGTATTTTAAGCAGGTATTTGACAATGCCGGTGCCCTGGACCGCATCGTGGGCTTTATCAATACCACCGAGAACCCCCCTGTGGAGCGCCTGCTGGTACCCGACATGGCACTGACAGCGGCCGAATATTTTGCTGTGGAGAAGAATGAAAAGGTGCTGGTCCTGTTGACCGACCTGACCCTGTACGCAGATGCCCTGAGTATCGTATCCAACAGGATGGACCAGATCCCGTCAAAGGACTCCATGCCCGGTTCGCTCTACTCTGACCTGGCACGCCTGTATGAGAAGGCGGTACAGTTCCCCGATGGCGGGTCCATTACCATTATTGCCGTCACCACCCTTTCCGGCGGAGACATTACCCACGCCATCCCCGACAATACCGGGTATATCACCGAAGGGCAGCTCTTCCTGCGTAAGGACAGCGACATCGGCAAGGTGATCGTGGATCCCTTCCGCAGCCTTTCCCGCTTGAAACAGCTGGTGATCGGGAAGAAGACCAGGGAAGACCACCCACAGGTGATGAATGCTGCCGTAAGGCTATATGCCGACGCCGCCAACGCCAGGACCAAGCTGGAGAATGGCTTCGATCTGACCGACTATGACGAGCGCTCCCTTGATTTCGCCAGGGCCTACTCCGAGAAGCTCCTGGCCATCGACGTGAACATCGACGTAGACACCATGCTCGAAACGGCCTACCAGTTATTCGAAAAATATTTTACCCCCGCCGAGGTGGGGATCCGTCAGCAATTCGTAGACAAATACTGGAAGAAGAACGGCAATTGATAAAGAAATATGGCCATCAAGTTTCAATACAACAAGACCTCTTTACAGCTCCTCAACAAGCAGCTTAAGGTCAGGGAACGGGCCCTGCCCACCCTGAAGAACAAGGAAGCTGCACTGCGGGTAGAGGTAAAGCGGGCCAAGACGGAGGCGGAGGCACACGAGGCGAAGCTGAAGCAAAAGCTGGCAGCCTATGAGCGAGCCATCGAGCTGTGGGCAGAGTTCGACAACGAACTGGTCGCCATTGAGGATGTGGAACTCTCGGTGAAGAAGATCGCCGGTGTGAAAACTCCTGTACTGGAAGAAGTAAAGTTCAGCATACGGGAATACAGTCTTTTCAACAAGCCGGGCTGGTACCTCGACGGCATCACCATCGTCAAGGAACTGGCACGGATCGCCATTGAACGGGAGGTCTTCTTCCAGAAAATGCAGCTGCTTGACCATGCCAGGCGCAAGACCACCCAGAAGGTGAACCTTTATGAAAAGGTACAGATCCCGGGATTTGAGGATGCCATCCTCAAGATCAAGCGCTACCTGGAAGATGAAGAGAACCTGTCGAAGGCCGCACAAAAAATTGTAAAAACCAGAATTCAGGAAATGGAGGAAAGCATATGATCGTTCCCATGTCAAAATTCTCCTTCCTGGTTTATCACGAAGACTACCAGGAGTTTTTAGACCAGGTACGTGCCCTCGGGGCCGTGCACCTGATCGAGAAACAACAGGAGGTCCCGGATGAAATCCGGGAGCAATATGACCTGGTCAAACAGATCCACGCCGTATTGAAGACCCTCGAAAAGCGGGAGGTGGAAAGGCTTGGCGGGACCAGGAACAAAGATGGCCAGGCAGCGTTTGAAGAAGCCCGGGCCCTGCTGGACGAACTGGAACAGAAAGTGGGCCAGCTTAACCAGCTGGGAAAGGAAATGAGCCATATCAGGCATTGGGGAGATTTCTCGCTGGAGGTCCTCCAAAAGCTTCGTAATAACGACCTTCACCTGAAGTTCTATACCGTTTCCAACAGGAAGTTTCAGGAAAACTGGCTGCAGGAATATCCCATTTCGGTGGTGGGGCGGCATGGCGGTCTGGTCTATTTCGTGCTGGTGCAACGCGGACAGGAAGAGGTCGCCATCGATGCCGAGGAGATGCGCCCCCCTGAAAAGCCGATATCCGAACTGCAGCATTACCATGACCAGATCCTGAAGGACATTGACCAGATCAACAAAAAAATTGATACCCATGCGGCAGAAAGCATGGAGGCGATCAAGCATTACCAACTGCAGGTCGTTGAGAACATAGAGTACGGGAAGGCGGTTGAAAATACAGAAAAACAGGCCGGAGATAAGGTAATGCTGCTCGAAGGCTGGGTGCCCGAACCAAAAAAGGATGCCATGATGGCATTCCTGGAGGAGAACCACATCCTCCATATCGTGGAGAAACCGCAGCAGGGGGAAAAGGTCCCCGTCATGCTCAAGAACCAGAAGTTCCCCGAGAAGTTTGAAATGCTGGGCGAATTATACTCCCTGCCCAAATACAACGAACTCGACATGACCCCTTTCTTCGCTCCCTTTTACATGCTCTTCTTTGGCTTCTGCCTGGGCGATGCGGGTTACGGCTTACTCATGGTGATTGCCAGCCTGCTGCTGAAGAAAAGGTTAAAGAAGGAGCTGAAGACCGTCATGGGACTGGTGTTCTACCTCGGACTTGCCACCATTCTGTTCGGCATCATCGGGGGTACGTTTTTCGGCATTCCGCTATATGAAACCGGATTGCCCATATACAGCACCCTGGCTCAGAAATTTGAGGCACGCGATACCGACATCAACCAATTGCTGTTTTACCTGGCCCTGGTCTTTGGCGCGGCGCAGATCCTGTTCGGGATGTTCCTGAAGGTCATCAACGAGGTCAAACAGTTCGGCTGGGGCTTTGCCATCGGAACCATCGGATGGATCACCCTGCTTATCGGAGGGATAATCTTTTATGCACTCGGCGAATTCGCCGGCATTCCGACCGACCAGGTGAAAATACCGTTTTATGTGTTCCTCGGAATCAGCGGACTCCTCATCCTCCCCTTGAACAACCTGGGACGCAATGTCTTTATGAATGTGGGCGTCGGACTGTGGACCACCTATAATATGGTGACCGGCATCCTGGGTGACCTGCTCTCCTACATACGGTTGTTTGCACTGGGCATCTCCAGCGCCATCATGGGCTTTGTGTTCAACAGCCTGGCTGTGGAGATGAGCGGAAACATCCCGGTGCTGAGCATCATAATCATGGTCTTTATCCTGATCATCGGGCACAGCATCAACATCTTCATGTCGGGACTCGGTGCCTTTGTCCATCCGATGCGTCTGACCTTTGTTGAATTTTACAAGAATGCCGGCTTTTCCGGCGGCGGAAAAAAGTATAACCCATTCAGAAAAATAACTTAAAGTCTCACTTAATTAACCTTTA
>SLSG01000234.1 GCA_007130545.1 Bacteroidales bacterium
CACCAACTTCCATTTCCCCGGTCAAACAGACTTTTATAAGGGCAAGGTCCGGGATGTCTATTCCATTGACAACAAGCTGATGCTGATGATCGTAACGGACAGGATCTCCGCATTCGATGTGGTTCTGCCTGAAGGCATCCCTTACAAGGGACAGGTCTTGAACCAGATTGCCTCCCGGTTCCTGGATGCCACCTCTGACATTGTTCCCAATTGGAAGCTGGATACACCGGACCCGATGGTGACTGCCGGATTGTTTTGCGAACCTTTTAAAGTGGAAATGGTTGTCAGGGCCTACCTGACGGGGCATGCATGGAGGGAATACCGCCAAGGAAAACGCATGCTCTGCGGGGTACCCATGCCGGAGGGAATGAAGGAGAACGACGCCTTCCCGGAGCCGATCATCACCCCGACAACCAAAGCGGTGGTCGGTCATGACGAGGACATCTCCAGGGAGGAGATCCTTGGGCAGGGACTCGTAAGTCCGGATGACTATGCCATGCTGGAAAGCTATTCCCTTGCTTTGTTCCGGAGGGGGACGGAGATGGCGGAGAAAACGGGACTCATTCTGGTGGACACCAAATATGAGTTCGGGAAGGCAGACGGACGCATTTACCTGATCGACGAGATACATACCCCAGATTCTTCCAGGTATTTTTATCTGGAGGGTTATGCCAAGCGCCAGCAGGATGGCCTGCCACAGAAACAGCTTTCCAAGGAGTTCGTACGGGAGTGGTTAATGGAACAGGGGTTCCAGGGCAAAGAAGGCCAGCAGATACCACCCATGCCCCCCGAATTTATTCAGCAGGTATCCGACCGTTACATCGAATTGTACGAAAAGATCACCGGGGAAAAATTCCTCCGCACCCCCCATCAGGACATTCCTGAAAGGATAGTGCAAAACTGCCTTCGTTTCCTGGAAAGCCGGTAATTTGCTTCCGGTTTTGGGGTTTTTTCGCTATTTTTACCGGTGAACCAACCCCAAAAACCCATGGCCAAAAAGAAAATCTCCGCTCCCGTAAAGGCAAAAACACCACGCACCCTGGTACAAACCCGTATCATCGACGATGTGTTCACCGATGCGGTGGATAGTGTCAAGCCAAAGTTCGAGGTGGATATTGATGCCTACGTGAACCGGCTTTGGGAGGCCAACCCCGATCTACATGCCTTGCTACAGGATGCACCTGGCCTGGAGGAGGCCCGCGACCAACTCTACAGCTACCTTGAAAAGTCTGAAAGAAAGATCTTTGAGGTTGACAACGACCTGCATATATTGGAAAAATCGACCGTCAGGGAGACGATCCGGGTTTTTAAGAGTATAATCGGACCGGTGAACGAATACCGGACCGGGGTCTCTGCACTGGACTACCTCTTCAAACTTGCCAGGGGAAAAACCGACGAGGTGAGACATGATGTTTCGCCAGGTTTCCTGCTGGAGTTCATCAACCTTTTCCGCGGGATAGACGGACGGTCCAACATCTATTTTGAATCCAAGCAGGCCAAGAAGGGGATACCGGACTTTTTGCAGATGGAGGGGCGCAAAGCCTCGGAAGCCCGCACCGAGATCCTGAATGAGCTTAGCTCCAACATGAAAAAATACCTCCGGAAGTACCCAAGCGGGCTGGAGGAGGAGGTCATTACCTGGCGCAAGGCGAACAAGAAACGCATTCTGAAATATTTCAATGCCACGGAAAAGGACTGGGACGATCACACCTGGCACCTCAAGCATGTGATCCGCGATGCACAGCCGCTGCTGGACCTGATCGAACTCACTGAAGAGCAACGCCAGGCCATCACGCTGGCCGCCAACAACAAAGTGCCATTCGGCATTACCCCATATTACCTCAGCCTGATGGACAATCAGCTGAACATCGGCTACGACCATGCGGTCAGGGCGCAGGTCATCCCGCCTCCCGGTTATGTCACTCAAATGGTGGAAAACAGGGAGAACAGGGGACTGCAGTTTGATTTTATGGGAGAGCATGACACCTCGCCGGTGGACCTGGTAACCAGGCGCTACCCGGGCATCGCCATCCTGAAGCCTTTCAACACCTGTGCCCAGATATGCGTTTACTGCCAGCGCAACTGGGAGATCGATGAGGTGCTGGATCCCAAGGCCATGGCAAAAAGCGAGCAGATCAGGAGCGCCCTGAGCTGGATGGACGACAACCCGGCCGTCGGGGACGTGTTAATCACTGGTGGAGACCCCCTGGTGATGAAGAACGACAGCCTAAAGATCCTGCTGGATGAGGTTTCTTCCAAAAAGCATGTATACCGCATTCGTATCGGCAGCCGCACCCCCGTGGTCCTGCCCCAGCGGCTCACGCAGGAAACCGTTGAACTGCTTGCTTCCTACGTGGAGTTCGGCAAGCGCCAGGTCAGCATCATCACCCATTTTGAACATTCCTACGAGATCACCCCGGAGGCCATGGATGCCATCAAAAGGATTCGCAAGGCGGGCATGATGGTTTACAACCAGCAAGTATTCACGGTGGAGAACTCCAGGCGTTTTGAAAGCGTCAAGCTCCGTCTCGACCTGAAATCCATCGGAGTGGACCCTTACTACATGTTCAACATGAAAGGCAAGGACGAGACCAAACAATACATGGTGCCCATCGCACGCATCCTGCAGGAACTGAAAGAAGAGGCGAGGCTGCTGCCCGGCCTGGACCGTACCGATGAACCGGTCTTCAATGTTCCCAAACTGGGGAAGAACCACCTCAGGGCCTGGCAGGACCACCGCCTGGTGATGATCATGCCCAACGGGTCCAGGGTCTATGAGTTCCATCCCTGGGAGAAGAACATCCACCCGGTCCCCCCCTACAACTACCTGGACGTCCCCATCTACGACTACCTGGAAGAGCTGGCGGCCAGGGGCGAAAACATCCGGGATTACCGCACCATCTGGTTTTACTATTAGGATCCGGCCAGACGGACCTGTTTCCCGGCTGATCCGTGGCCGTTTCCAGGCTGTTACGTGGCTGATTTCCGGCTGATCCGTGGCCGTTTTCCGGCTGTTACGTGGCTGATTTCCGGCTGCTCGGGGCTGATCCGTGGCCGTTTCCCGGCTGTTCCGTGGCTGCTTTCCGGCTGTTCCGTGGCTGATTTCCGGCTGACCGGGGCTACTTCGGGGCTGCTTTCCGGCTGACCGGGGCCGCTTTCCGGCTGACCGGGGCTGCTTCGGGGCTGCTTTCCGGCTGTTTCAGGGAACCAATATCACCGACAGATGGAACAAAATTGTCCGCCGCGAATCAGTCGGGCAATTTTTTTTATTATGTTTGCATCCAACAGCAAAAACCAATAGCCAATAGCCAATAGCCAACACCCAATAGCCAACAGCCAACACCCAATAGCCAAAAACCAACACCCAAAACCCAACAGCCAACACCCAATGACAAACCGAATCGGAATCCGGCACGAGGACAAATACGAAATGGAAAGGCGCAGTCCGCTGATCCCTTCACTGGTAAGGAAACTGGTGGAAAAGGACCAGATCGGTGTGACCGTGCAGGTTTCGCCCAAGCGGGTATTCACAGACCAGGAATATATGAAGGCCGGTGCCCGGGTGAGGGAGGATCTGAAGGACTGTGACATCATTTTCGGGGTAAAGGAGATCCCGGAAGCTGCCTTTGAGAAAAACAAGACCTATGTGTTCTTCAGCCATGTAATCAAAGGGCAGCCATACAATATGCCGATGCTGAAGCGCATGATGGAAATGGGTTGCAACCTGATCGACTACGAACGCATCGCGGATGAACAGGACCGCAGACTGATCTTTTTTGGCCGTTTTGCCGGACTGGCAGGGATGATCGACTCTCTCTGGAGCATGGGACAGCGGCTAAAGGAATACGGTTATGCCGACAACCCCTTTCTCCCGATCCGGCAGAGCTGCGATTATGCATCCCTCGAGGAAGCCAAAAAAGAGATCTCCGCTGTCGGAAAGCACATTGCGGAAAAGGGACTTCCAAAAGAGCTGCTTCCGCTAACCATCGGGTTTACCGGGTACGGGAACGTGTCAGCCGGTGCGCAGGAGATCGCCCACCTGCTGCCCATACGTGAGATCAGTCCCGCACAACTCCTGGAGCTGTCAGACAACAAGGACCAGCCCACAAACATCATCCACAAGGTGGTGTTCCGGGAAGAGCACCTTTCCCGCCCGAAAAACCGGGATGCGGAATTTGAGCTGCAGGACTACTATCAGCATCCGGAAAAATACGAAAGCGACTTTGAACAATACATACCCCAGTTGTCCATCCTGATGAACTGCATGTACTGGGATACGCGCTACCCCAGGATTGTTACGAAGGACTACATCAAAAAACTGTTCCGGAATGGCAGGCCGAAGCTCACTGTCATCGGGGATGTGACCTGTGATCCGGACGGGTCCGTCGAGATCACCCACAAGGGTACCGCGATAGAGGACCCGGTATTTGTGTACAACCCGGAAACCGGCAAACCCACGATGGGCTTTCAGGGGCACGGCATGCTGGTCATGGCGGTGGACATTCTGCCCAGCGAACTGCCACGGGATTCCTCCATCGCATTCTCCAATGCCCTGGCCGGATTTGTAAAACCCATCGCCGACGCAGACTTTAACCGCGACTTTTCCTCACTGGAACTGCCCGCACCCATAAAAAAAGCATTGATCCTCCACAAAGGAAAACTGACCCCCGACTATGACTACATCCGACAATATTTATAGCTGTTGGACGTTGGACATTGGACCTTGGACATTGGACATTGGACTTTGGACTTTGGACTTTGGACATTGGACTTTGGACTTTGGACTTTGGACTTTGGACTTTGGACTTTGGACATTGGAC
>SLSG01000094.1 GCA_007130545.1 Bacteroidales bacterium
CGCAACATGCTATGCGCTCAAACCTTTTATGTGGTTTGTTGTTGTGTAATTGAGCCCGTATTGAACCCATATTGAACCCATATAAAATCCAAACAAACCCCTTATGAACAACGCACAATTTTATTTCGACCGGCCTGCAAATGAGCCGATTTTTCCCTATACCGAAGGGACACCGGAGCGTCTGGCCCTGGAGAAGGAGATTGAAAGGCAGAGCGCCATAGAGGTGGAGATCCCCCTGATCATCGGGGGCAAGGAGATCCGCACGGGCAAAACCGGCAAAGTGGTCATGCCCCATAACCACCAGCATGTGCTTGCCACTTACCATATGGCCACCGAAAAGGAAGTAAACATGGCCATAGAGGCTTCCCTTAAAGCCCACAAGCAATGGGGGGTGATGTCCTGGGTCGAGCGCGTCTCCATCACGCTGAAGGTGGCCGAGCTGTTGTCAAAAAAATACCGCTACCTGATCAATGCCGCGACCATGGTCGGACAGGGAAAGAACGCATTCCAGGCGGAGATCGATTCCGTTTGCGAGACCATCGACTTTATCCGGTTCAACGCCCATTATGTGTCAGACATCTACAATGACCAGCCACATTCGGAGATCGGCAACCTGAACCGCGTCGAGTACCGCCCGCTGGAGGGCTTCGTTTTTGCCGTCAGCCCGTTCAACTTTACCGCCATTGCCTCCAACCTGGTGCTGGGTCCGGCTTTGGTCGGAAACACCATTGTATGGAAGCCTTCGACCACCTCCCTGCTGTCGAACTATTACCTGATGAAGATCTTCAAGGAGGCCGGGGTTCCCGACGGGGTCATCAACTTCATACCTGGCTCCGGAAGCATGATCGGTAACATTGCCCTGGCCCACAAAGACCTGGCAGGTGTGCATTTCACCGGTGGGACCAAGACCTTTAACCATATTTGGAAGACGGTTGCCTCCAAGCTCGAGAATTTCAAGTCCTATCCAAGGCTCGTAGGGGAGACAGGGGGCAAGGACTTTGTTTTCGTGCATCCCACGGCCGATGTGGACGAGGTGGCAACCGCGCTTGTGAGGGGTGCCTTTGAATACCAGGGACAAAAATGCTCAGCCGCTTCACGGGCCTATATTCCCGTATCCTTGTGGGATTCCATCAAGCGCCGCATCGACCGGAATATGAAGCTGATCCAGAAGGGCGATCCGAAGGACTTTTGCAATTTTGTCAATGCCGTGATCGATGAGGCAGCCTTTGACCGCATCATGGGCTATATCCAAAAAGCCAAGGAGTCGCCTGAGGCCGAAGTGATCTTTGGGGGAGAGGGGGACAAGTCCGTCGGCTATTTTATTGACCCGACCGTTATCCTGGCACGTGACCCGCATTTCATTACCATGGAAGAGGAGATCTTCGGTCCGGTACTCACCATATATCTTTACGAGGACAAGGACTTTGAAAAAACACTGGAATTGTGTGACGCCACCTCTCCCTATGCGCTGACCGGGTCTATTTTCAGCAAAGACCGTTATGCCACGGTACAGGCATGCGCCACCCTGAGGTATTCTGCCGGCAATTTCTATATGAATGACAAGCCAACCGGTGCGGTCGTCGGACAACAGCCATTTGGGGGGTCAAGGCAGTCAGGGACCAACGACAAGGCCGGCAGTTACCTCAACCTGCTCCGCTGGATCAATCCGCGCACCATCAAGGAGACTTTCCTGCCGGCAACCGATTTCAGGTATCCCTTCATGCACGAAACCAAGTGTGGGTGCTGAGGCTAGGCAGTCATTTCGCCCCTTAGGGGGGTCTGAAAATACTTCTTCAGGCGGTCCATCGGATAGCCGTTGCCAAGCAGGTACATCAGCTTGGTGACGGCCGCCTCGGTGGTCATGTCGTATCCGCTGACCACCCCAATTCTTTCCATACCGATACCGGTCTCATACTTTTTCATGTCCACCGAACCACCCCTGCACTGCGTTACGTTGCATACCAGTATGCCACTGTCGATGGCTTCCTTCAGCGCGTCCAGGAACCACCCCGCAGTGGGCGCATTGCCTGAGCCAAAACTTTCCATCACCACCCCTTTCAGTCCGCCGATCTTCAGAATGGACCTGACCACCTCGGGATGCATTCCGGGAAACAGTTTCAGGATGGCAATGCTGTTGTCCATCCTGGTAAAGATGCGAAACTCCTGGTCGTACGGCTGGTGGATTGCCCCTTCATTGTATTTGATTTGCACCCCGGCCTGTGCCAGAACCGGGTAATTCACCGAGCGGAAGGCTTCAAAATGTTCTGCATTGTACTTATGGGTACGGTTTCCCCGGTAAAGCTGGTATTCAAAATATATGCATACTTCGGGGACCATGGCCCGCCCGTTTTTTTGCGCCGCAGCGATTTCTATCGCGGTGATGAAGTTTTCCTTGCCATCGGTCCGGATCATACCTAAGGGCAACTGGGAACCCGTCAGGATGACCGGTTTGGACAGGTTTTCGAGCATAAAACTCAGGGCGGATGCCGTATAAGCCATGGTATCCGAACCATGCAAAATGACAAAGCCGTCGTAGCGCTCGTAATGTTGTTCGATCAAACCGGCCAGTCGGACCCACACAGCCGGTTCCATATTGGAAGAGTCTATGATCGGGTCGAACGAAATGCTGTCGATGGCGTAATTGAACTTCCTGATCTCAGGCACCTGGTCTGTCAGGTGCTCAAAATCAAAAGGGTTCAGCGCCCCGGTCGAGCTGTCCTCTACCATGCCGATGGTGCCACCGGTGTATATGACGAGGATGGAAGGTTTTGTGTTCATGTTATTCCAGATTAAAGAGCTTCCTGGCGTTTGCCGTGGTGATTTCCTCCACCCGGGCGAGGGGGTCTCCGGTTACCTCCGCTATTTTTTCCGCGATTACCGGGATGTACGCGCTTTCGTTCCTCTTGCCGCGGTAAGGCACAGGCGGCAGGTAAGGCGCATCCGTTTCCAGCACAATGTGGTTAAGTCCGACTGCCCCCACCACCTTCGCCATGGTGCTGTTCTTATAGGTGATCACTCCCCCGATACCCAGCAAAAACCCAAGTTCAATCGCCTTTTCGGCATCCGGCACATTCCCGGGGAAACAATGGAACACCCCTTTCAGCCTGCTTCCCTTATACTCCCTCAGAACGGAGAACAGTTCGTTCAGGGATTTGCGCGAGTGCAGTACCAGAGGGATATCGTATTTCAGGGCCAGTTCAGCCTGGGCTTGAAGCGCGACAATCTGTTCCTTCAGATGGGTTTTGTCCCAGTAAAGGTCCAGTCCCGTTTCACCCACGGCCACAAAGCTTTCCCTTGACAGCCAGTCTGCCACCACTTCCAGCTCCGCCTCGAATCCTGGTTTGACCGAAGTCGGATGCAGCCCCATCATTGGCAGGCAGGTGCCTGGATGGGCCTGAGAAACCTGCATCAGGGCAGGAATGGTCTCCTTGTCCACATTGGGTAAAAGCAGGCGGCTGACCCCTGCCTTCAAGGCACGGTCAACCGCCTGGTCCCGGTCTTCGTCGAACTGCTCCAGGTATAGATGAGTATGGGTGTCAACAAACGCCAAAGCAGTCGCGGTTTTTCCGGTTATTATTTCAAAACGCCCAGCTCCTTGCCAACCTTGACAAAGGCATTCACGCATTTGTCGAGATGTTCGGTTTCATGGGCTGCAGATACCTGCACGCGGATGCGGGCCTGTCCCTTGGGCACCACCGGGTAGTAGAACCCGATCACATAAATCCCTTCCTCCAGCAATTTGGCGGCAAATTCCTGGGAAAGCTTGGCATCGTAAAGCATGACGGCAATAATGGCAGACTGGGTGGGCTTGAGGTCAAACCCGGCCGCTTTCATTTTGCCCATATAGTATTTCGTATTCGCATGCAGCTTGTCCTGCAACTCGTGGGTCTCGGCCATCATATCAAACATCTTGATGCCGGCATTCACCACCGATGGAGGCAGGGAGTTGGAGAACAAATACGGCCTGGAGCGCTGACGCAAAATCTCGATGATCTCCTTGCGGCCGGTTGTGAATCCGCCGATGGCACCGCCCATGGCCTTGCCAAGTGTACCGGTGATGATGTCCACCTTCCCGCGAATGTCAAACAACTCTGTCACCCCGCGACCGGTTTCACCCACCACACCGGCTGAATGGCATTCGTCCACCATGATCATGGCGTCATACTTTTCGGCCAGCGCCACGATTTTGTCCATCGGAGCCGTATTGCCGTCCATCGAAAACACACCGTCTGTCACAATGATGCGGAACCGCTGGGCCTGGGCCTCCTTGAGTTTTTCCTCCAGGTCAGCCATGTCGGCATTGGCGTAACGATAGCGGGCAGCTTTGCAAAGCCTGACCCCATCAATGATGGAAGCATGGTTCAGCGAATCCGAAATAATGGCGTCCTCTTCGGTAAGCAGGGGTTCAAAAACACCTCCATTGGCATCGAAGCAGGCAGCATATAAAATGGTGTCTTCGGTGCCGAAAAATTCGGCGACCTTTTTTTCCAGTTCCTTGTGCAGGTCCTGCGTGCCACAGATGAATCTGACCGACGACATGCCGAATCCGCGGGCATCCATTCCTTCCTTCGCAGCCTGTATCAGGGCAGGATGGTTTGACAGTCCGAGGTAATTGTTGGCGCAGAAGTTCAGCACTTCCTGTCCCGACTGCACCTTAATCACGGCGCTTTGGGGCGTAACGATGATACGCTCTTCCTTATACAGCCCGGCTTCCCGGATGGACTTCAGTTCCTGCTGAAGATGTTCCTTAATCTTTCCGTACATAGTGATTGTTTTAGAGGATTTTATGGGAATTAAAGAAATAATTATTTTTTC
>SLSG01000334.1 GCA_007130545.1 Bacteroidales bacterium
CATAACCCGTCCCTCCGGATTATCGCTTTTTTCCCTTAAGGCGATCTTTGACTGAAAACCTTCCTTCAATTTTTTCAGATCAGCCAATGATTTAATTTTTGTCATTTTTGAATCTCCCTTTTTGTTTAAATAATTGCTTGATATTATTGGTTGAGCACATCCAGGTTTTCCCGGATCATCTCCCTGATAAACCGGATCACTCCTGCTTCGCTAATGGGCAGCCCTTCCAGGGCTTCTTTCACCTCCCGGGTATCAAAACAATAATACCCCTCCCCTGCCCGGTGCCGGTAAACAAAGTCCATGTCTGGATTGGCCCCGCAAAGCATCGCCACAACTCCGGGCATGTCCCCCAGAGCGGGACGGTCAATGTGTTGATGTCCAAATACCGCCTCCAGCAGCGTGCCTTTCCCTGGTTCTGACTCCAGTTGAAGCCTTCCGCCAGTTTGTTCGGCATTTTGCTTCAGCAACGGGATGCCGAGTCCGACTCTCCTGGTTGTCCGCGATGTATAATAAGGATCGCATACCTTTTCCAGAACCTCCGCCGTCATTCCCTTGCCGTTGTCTTTGACCACTATGGTCATGGTATCAGACTGCAGGTCCTCGTCAATTCCGATCTCGACCAGGCTGGCCCCGGCCGTGATGGCATTTTGCACGATATCCAGTATATGCAGCGACAATTCCTTCACCTTAATTTTATTTACGCGCCGGGACCGGCTCAATCTTTACACTCCTACCCCCTTCACCCCTTAGTGCCTTCTTTACTTCCTGAAAACTGACTTTTTCCATCCGCATCAAAGTCCGCCTTGTTCCTATCTGTCCAGGCATGTGCGCATCCGACCCGCCAACAAAAGTCTGCCCCTCCAGGTATGGGTATTTGCGGACCATATCCTCCACACTCGTATGCCTGGACAACTCGTATGCATCTGCCCTGATGTCCGGGGGGACGAACCCCAGCTGGCTTATCAGGCTGTAGCTGGGCCGGTCGATATGGGCAGGTATAAAAATTCCGCCAAGACGATGGACTTTATCCCTGACCTGCTCGATACTCTGGTCCAGGGCAGATATCAGCAGTTTGCGAATCTCCTCCAGTATTATTCCCTGCTCATCCACAACGACCTGGTGGCCAAAATAGCGCGGATCATTCGGAATATCCGGAAGATGTTCCTCCAGGTATTGCTGGAATGCCTCCAGTTGATCATTGTTTTCAAAGAACGTCAGGCAGTGCGCCTCTTCCCTTGTAGTCACTTCGGCCCCGCCAATTACAAAGATCCCTTTCTCTGCGGCCAGTTTTTTTATAAGCTGACAGTGTCTGGTGCTGTTGTGGTCAGTGATGCCCAGGATATCTATTCTTTTCCCGGCCGCCTCCTCCACCACATTCGCCGGACTCATGTCCAGGTCCCCGCACGGGGAAAGGACGGTGTGCACATGCAGGTCAGCGCTGAATAATTGCATTCTTCTTTAAGTGTTCATAAACCTTTCCCGTGATCTCAAAGGCCTCCAGGCTGCTTCCCAGAATCGGGATCCCCTCCAAGTCGCTCTGGCGTGCGGTATCCTCCTCGGGTTGATTCCCGTTGACAAGCAGAATGGCTGCAAGGTCTTTCAGGGAGGCAATGGCCATGACATTTTTATGGGTTTGCAGTGTCATCCATAGCTGTCCGGCATCGGCATGGCCCATCACGTCGCTCAAAAGGTCGGAGACATAGCCACCTGTGACCATGCGATCCAGGCCTTTTTCACCTGACAGCACCTTGAGGTCCAGGGCTGCTGCCACATCTGCTACTGTGATTTTTTTTTCCATTGTTACTTAAGACTTATTCATTCTTATTTCAGTCCGAGTCCAAGTGTGATTACCACTTGCGTCCCTTTCCCAACCTCACTGCTGAGATCAAGTTGGTCAGCGTTCTTCTTTATATTTGGCAAGCCCATGCCGGCACCAAAACCCATTTCCCTGACACTTACACTCGCCGTGGAGAACCCTTCCCGCATGGCTGCCTCTATGTCAGGGATGCCCGGTCCTTCATCCACAAGGGCAATTCTGATGGTTTGCCCGTCTATATCCACATACATGGTGCCGCTGTAGGCATGCGCCACGACATTGACCTCCGCTTCATAGGATGCAACCACCGTTCTTTTGATGATCGCCATGTCCACATCAAGCTGTTTAAGAACTTTTTTGATTTCACTGGAGGCAAAGCCAGCCCGGGTGAAATTCCCCCCTTCAATATTGAACTCCAGATGCAGTGGCAATTCCGGTTTCATTAAAAAACAGGTTTTACTCCGGCCCCATATAGCAGTCCGCAAGTCCTGAATAAGGAATACCGGCATTGCAGCACCACGATCTCATTTTGTCTTGCCAGTTCCAGCATATCTTCCGTCACGATCTTGTTCCGGGCAAAAACCACACATTGGATATCAGACATCTCCGCTGTACGTATGGTTTGTGTATTGGCCAGCCCGGTGATCAGCAGCACATGATCGTTCTTCAGGGTCAGCACATCACTCATCAAATCGGATGCAAAAGCGACCTCGATGCTGTAATCCATTTTATCGGAACCGCATAGTACCCTGGCATCGAGAATCTCTGCTATTTGCCGGATTTTCATTTGGAACTGAATTTTGTGCAAAGATATACTTTCATAAATCATTAACCAACAAAAGTTGTGAATTATTTCACATCTCTTTTGCTTCAGAACAATTGACCGACCTGATGCCAATCCGCAAACCTTCGTCTGGCATAGGAATCCTGAGCAAATCCGGGCTAATTTAGAAAGCCTCTAACTTTAATGGAGACAGCCAACAATCCCGCTATTTATTCAGCTTGTTCAGAATGACAGCCAGGTCAGAATATATAGAGGTATTTTCAACGATGATATTTTCCGGAACCTTGATGGATTGGGGAGTAAAATTCCAAATAGCCCTTACTCCCCAGGCAACCATCAGGTCGGCGATCTCCTGGGCGCGATTATCCGGGGTGGTAATGATCCCAATCCGGGCCGGAACCTTGCGGGACAGGTCACGGAATTCATCGACCGCGTAGATCCGCACATCCTTGATGGAGGTATTCACAATGCGTGGATCCACATCAAATCCTGCGGCAATCCTCAATCCATAATGCTTAAGCCCTTCATAATTGATCAGGGCCTTGCCCAGATTTCCCACGCCAAATAAATAGGCATTCTCCGGGGTATTAAAGTCAAGGAAAACAATGATGGTCTCTATGAGCTTGTCCACATTGTATCCGATCTTTGTCCTGCCTTTGATCCCGGTGTATGAGAGATCCTTGGTAACCAGGGTTGCATCCATTTTAAACGTCCCGGCAATCTGACTTGAGGAAACAAATTCCACGTTATTGATCTTAAGAGCCTTGAAGTAACTCAGGTAACCGGGGAGCCTCCTGAGGGTAGGTTCGGGAACCTGGACCCCTCCACCTTTCATGTGGTTGTTGCTTCGAATCTTCATATGGCGTTGCTTAAGGAATGAATGCCTGGTTTTGGAAAAGCTAAATTAAATATTTTTTTCTTTAATTCAGCAGTACACTGAGTAACATCTTTGATGTTTTTATTAATTAATTGTTGTTAGTCATTTAACAACTTTCTTAGGAAGGCTCATTGATGTATTTTATTTTCAACCTTTTACAAAATATCATCACTTTCAAAATACATCCCTCTTTATTGTCGGAATAGGATCTGATTAAGGAATTAATTACCTATTAGAGAGAAAGGGTTGTCTCCAAGCCGGGTATAGCCATTAAGCCAAACCTTGCTTATGAGACAACCCTTTGAATAAAATTAAGCTGCGCTGGTGTATTAGAACCGTTTGCGCGGATAATAATGTGTATGCAACAAGTCGTGGGATTTATGCCCCAGGGGCTTATGCAGGAAAGATTCATAGATCTCGGTCACTTCAGGATTCTCGTGGGACTTCCTGATCACCATCTTTTCATCTTCCTCATAAATACCCGCCGCACGCTTCTTGCGAATCTCCATATTGGTCGGAATGGGCTGGCCACCACCGCCAATACATCCGCTCGGGCAGGCCATGATCTCAATGAAATGGTAGTTTGCCTCACCCGCCTTGATCTTGTCCATCAGGATCTTTGCATTGGCCAATCCGTGCGCTATGGCTACATTCAGCTCAACACCTTCCAGAAAACTCCATTCGGGTTTCACATCCTTGATCTTTACCGAGGCTTCCTTCACCCCTTCCATGCCCCTTACAGGCTTAATATTCAGGTTTGAGAACGGCACTTCACGTCCGGTAACGAGCTCATAAGCTGTACGAAGAGCTGCTTCCATCACCCCACCAGTTGCACCGAAAATAACCGCAGCCCCTGTTGATTCTCCAAGGATGCTGTCATAACCTTCGTTGTCAAGCTTTTCAAAATCTATTCCAGCCTGGTGAATCATCATGCCCAATTCGCGGGTGGTGATCACATAATCCACATCCTTGTATCCGCTTCCGCGCATTTCCGGACGTTCTGCCTCAAACTTCTTGGCAACACAGGGCATAACGGAAACCACGACCATATCCGCCGGGTTCTTGTTCACCTTCTCTGCATAATAGGTTTTGGCCAGCGGACCGAACATCTGTTGCGGGGATTTGCAAGTGGACAGGTTGTCAAGAAACTCAGGATAAAGGTGTTCCTGGAACTTGATCCAGCCCGGCGAGCAGCTGGTCATCATGGGCAGGGCAACTTCCTTGCCATCCACCAAAGCTTCTTTCAGACGGGTAAGCAACTCGGTGCCTTCCTCCATAATGGTCAGGTCAGCCGTAAAGTCTGTATCCA
>SLSG01000302.1 GCA_007130545.1 Bacteroidales bacterium
AGATGTTCAAGGAAGCCGAGCAAGGAGAAAAGGAGGTATTTATCGAGCGCACGGAGGAGGCATTGGACACGAAGGCATCCGTAATCGCGACCTCCTGTCCGTTTTGCATGACCATGATGACAGATGGATTGAAATACAAAAACAGGGAAGAAGAGATTAAAAACTACGACATTGCTGAACTAATTGCCCTTGCACTGGGGCCCAAACATTCATAAACCAAAAAAAATGGATAGCGTGAAAAACTTAAAAAGCGGAGAATTCCTGGTAAAAGAAATAGATGCCCAAGATGTATTTGTTCCCGAAGAGTTTGATGAGGAACAAAAAATGATCGCCCAGACCTGTAAGGATTTTATTGAAACAGAGGTTTATCCCCGCCTGGACGATATTGACAAGGGAGACCGGGAGCTCATGAAGGAGATCCTGAAAAAGTCAGGTGAACTCGGACTCATGGGTATTTCTCTTCCGGAGGAAGTGGGTGGTTTCGGGCAGTCATTCGTGACCCAGATGCTTGCCGCCGAGACCATCGGTGCCGGTTTCTCTTTCTCTGTGGCATTCATGGCCCATTGCGGAATCGGAACACTGCCCATTATGTACTATGGAAATGACGACCAGCGGCAGCGCTATGTGACAAAACTGGCCACCGGAGAATTGCTTGGGGCCTATTGCCTGACCGAGCCAGGAGCCGGCAGCGATGCCAATTCAGGAAAATCCTCAGCCAGCCTATCGGAGGACGGGAAACATTACATCCTGAACGGGCAAAAAATGTGGATCACCAATGCCGGTTTCTGTGACGCCCAGGTGGTGTTTGCAAAAATTGACAACGATCGCATCCTGAGCGCTTTCATCGTCGACTCCAATATGCCGGGAGTGGTCATCGGACCCGACGAGCATAAGATGGGGATCAAGGGCTCATCCACGGCGCAGATCTATTACAACGATGTCAAGGTTCCTGTGGAGAACCTGTTGGGAGCGCGGGGAGAGGGTTTCCGCATCGCCCTAAGCATTCTGCACATGGGAAGGATGAAACTGGGTGCCAACGTCATCGGTGCCGCAAAAAAGGCCATCACCGATTCGGTAAGGTATGCCAATGAGCGCAAGCAATTCTGTGTGTTGATCTCCAGCTTTGGAGCCATCAAGCACAAACTTGCCGAGATGGTAATCCGTACATTCGCACACGAATCGGCCATTTACAGGGTCAGCCGCGACATAGATGTGCTGATGGAAACCTATAAGCACATGGAAGGCTGTGACATTGGCAGGGCCTCGATCGATGCCATCAGCCACTATGCGGTGGAAGATGCCATCCTGAAGGTGTACGGTTCAGAAATGCTCGACTTTGTGGTGGACGAGGCCGTGCAGATTCACGGCGGCATGGGTTACTCGGCCGAGACCAATGTGGAACGCGGTTACCGCGATTCAAGGATCAACCGTATCTTTGAGGGGACAAACGAGATCAACCGGCTGCTGGTGGTGGATACCGCAATGAAGCGCTCGATGAAGGGTGGATTTGACCTGTTCGGACCAGGGGAGGAGCTGTACAACAACCTGGATGCCATCGGCAACGGTGCAAACGAAGGGGAAACCTTCTTTCAGGAGAAGCATCGCTATGTGAAGAACATGAAAAAGCTTGCGCTGCTTGCCATTCACGGGGCATCCGCAACATTTGGCAAGAAGCTGGTCAGGGAACAGGAAGTGCTCAACAATATCGCCGACATCATCACCGAGGTGTATATTTCCGAATCCCTTGCACTCAGGGTGGAAAAGCTCGAAGGGATAAAAGGAGAGAGCAACGGACTTTACAGGGACATGGTCAGCGTATACATCTATGATTCGGTCGCCAAGGCCCGAAAGCTGGCACTGGATGCCATCCATTCATTCGCTCCGGAACCGGACTTTGATAAACTTTCCGCAGCCACCGAAAGGCTTACCAGTGCCAAGGGAGTAAACGTCAAGGAAGCCCGCCGGCGCATCGCTGACAAACTAATCGAAGACAACCAGTACAGGTTTTAGCAGGGCTGGTTCAGATAACGGCCAATATATACCCTGTTTTCAGGAGGCCTTTCCCTTGATGGATTTCCCCTTGGCGGTATCCTTGCGGACGGAGATCCTGATCTCCTGTGCCTCCTTGTCGAAGTCGATCTGGATGATGTCCCCGTCCCCGACCTTGGACCGGATGATCTCTTCTGCAAGCGGGTCTTCCAGGTATTTCTGTATGGCCCTTTTCAGGGGCCTTGCCCCGAAAGAGGGATCCCAGCCTTTATCGGCAATGAATTCCTTGGCTTCGTCGGATAGTTCCACGGTATAACCAAGGTCAATAATGCGTTTGTACAGCTTGGCCAGCTCAATGTCAATGATCTTGAAGATGTGTTCTTTCTGCAGGGAGTCAAAGATTACCACATCGTCGACCCGGTTAAGGAATTCCGGAGCAAAGGCTTTTTTCAGGGCATTTTCAATCACGCTCTGGGAATATTCCCTGGTTGCACCTTGCCTGGCCGGGGTATTAAACCCAACGCCCATTCCAAAATCCTTTAGCTGCCGCGACCCGATGTTGGAGGTCATGATAATGATCGTGTTCTTAAAGTCAATCTTTCGACCAAGGCTGTCGGTCAACTGTCCGTCGTCCAGCATTTGCAACAGCAGGTGAAATACATCGGGATGGGCCTTTTCAATCTCATCCAGCAACAATACGGAATAGGGCTTGCGCCTGACCTTCTCGGTAAGTTGCCCGCCTTCTTCATAACCCACGTAACCCGGAGGGGCCCCGATGAGCCGGCTGACAGCGAATTTCTCCATGTATTCACTCATGTCGATACGGATCAGGGCATCGTCTGAGTCAAATAAATGGTGGGAGAGGACCTTGGCCAGGTGCGTCTTTCCGACACCCGTCGGCCCCAGGAAAATGAATGAGCCAATCGGCTTGCTCGGATCCTTCAGTCCGGCCCTGTTTCTCCGTATACTGCGTACAACCTTGGAAATGGCCTCTGACTGCCCGATGACACTCTTCTCAAGGTCTTTCTCCATACTTATGAGACGCTCACTTTCATTCAGGGCGATCCGCTGGACGGGGACACCCGTCATCATGGACACCACTTCTGAAACATTCTGTTCGGAAACCACCTCCCGGTGAAGCTGGCTTTCTTCCTCCCATTTGCGCTTTTCCCTTTCCAGCTGGTCCATCAGGTCACGCTCCTGGTCGCGGAATTTGGCCGCGAGTTCATATTTCTGGCTTTTGATGGCGTTGGTCTTTTCCTCACGCACCTTATCGATCTCATTCTCCACATTGATGACAGCTTCCGGAACCCGGATGTTGGTGATATGCACCCTGCTGCCGGCCTCATCCAATGCATCGATGGCCTTGTCGGGCAAGCAGCGGTCACTCACGTAACGGTCGGTCAGGTGGACACAGGCCTTTACGGCTTCCTCGGAATAAGTGACCAGGTGGTGGTCCTCGTATTTATTCTTGATGTTGTTCAGAATCTCTATGGTTTCCTCTGCGCTTGTCGGATCGATCAGGATCTTCTGAAACCGCCTCTCCAGTGCGCCATCCTTTTCAATATGCTGGCGGTATTCATCCAGGGTTGTGGCCCCTATGCACTGCAGCTCCCCCCGCGCGAGGGCCGGTTTGAACATATTGGAGGCGTCCAGCGAGCCGGATGCTCCTCCGGCACCCACAATGGTATGCAGCTCATCGATGAAAAGGATTACATCCTGGTTCTTTTCCAGCTCATTGAGCAGGGCCTTCATACGCTCCTCAAACTGTCCCCTGTATTTGGTACCTGCCACAAGGGAGGCAATATCCAGCGTGACAATACGCTTATTGAACAATGCCCGCGATACTTTCCGCTGAACGATCCGCAAGGCGAGGCCTTCGGCAATGGCTGACTTTCCAACACCTGGCTCCCCTATAAGAATGGGGTTGTTTTTCTTTCGCCTGGAAAGAATCTGTGCAATGCGCTCCAGTTCCTTTTCCCTTCCCACGACCGGATCCAGCCGATCTTCCTCTGCGGCTCTTGTCAGGTCCCGGCCAAAATTGTCCAGTACCGGGGTTTTGGATTTCTCTGATGACTTCTTATAGGGCGCGCCAAATCCACCGGAAGGTTCACCTCCTTCGTCCTCATCGCCCTGGGATAATTCGTCCCTGGTCTCCAGTCCCGGGTTTATTCTCGAACCGCTCCGGAAATTCTGGACCTCTTCCCGGACGGTTTCATAATCGACCCCATGCTGGTTCAGCAGTTTGGTGGCCAGGTTTTCCTTATCCTTCAGAATGGATAACAGCAGGTGTTCTGTACTGATTAGCTCGCTGTTGAATAGTTTTGCCTCCAGATAAGTGATCTTCAGTACCCTTTCTGCCTGCTTTACCAGTGGGATATTCTCCAGGTTGCGGTTCTTCGGAGAGGTTCCCTTTATGGTTTGCTCAATGGTGGATTTCAGCTGCGGGAGGTCTACCCCCAGGTGTGTCATTATATGTACCGCCAGTCCTTCGCCTTCCCGGATCAACCCGAGAAGAAGATGTTCGATTCCGATATAGTCGTTTCCGTTGCGCAGTGCTTCTTCGCGACTGTACGTGATCACATCCTTGACCCTTGGTGAGAATTTTGCTTCCATAAAAATTTGAATACTCAATCAAAATTAAAATAATAATCCCAAAGAAAGCGAAAGGGCCTTCTTTTTATTAACAATAATTAACGGCAAATGTTAGAAAAAGATTGTATTTCCGCGGTTTTTAGCGCCATAAAAAAGCAAAAAAAAGTGTAATTTCGTGCATCCCGCAAAT
>SLSG01000055.1 GCA_007130545.1 Bacteroidales bacterium
CTAAGGAGGAAACGAATTTTATGAACAATATCCGTGACTTTATTCATGACGGACGTATTGATTCTGCGAAGTCCCTCTGCCGCAACAACCAGTCACCCATCAGCCGCATGATTGCCAAGGGGATTGTCCGGATCGGCAGGCCGTTGAGTGATATCAATGCCGCGATAGAAAATGTCGGCAAACTGGAAGTGTCCAGCCTGGAAAAAAACATTGCCGTATTGGCTACCGTGGCCGGGGCGGCCCCCATGCTTGGATTCCTGGGAACGGTAATTGGCATGGTTCGTGCATTCTATAATATGTCCATGGCCGGCAACAACATCGATATCAGCTTGCTGGCCGGGGGCATTTACGAGGCCATGATTACCACGATTACCGGACTGACCGTTGGTATCATCGCCTTTATATGCTACAACGTCCTGGTGGCTCGCATTGAGAAGGTCGTGTTCATGCTGGAAGCCCGGGCCACGGAATTCATGGACCTGCTGCACGAACCTGCCTCCTAACAGACATACCAAATGGCTATCAAAATAAGAAATACACGCAATGTTCAGTTCAGCATGGCTTCCATGTCTGACCTGGTGTTCCTGTTGCTGATCTTTTTTATGCTGACCTCCACGCTCGTGGCGCCCAATGCCATCAAGCTGCTGCTTCCCAGCAGTGAGAGCCGGACCATGGCCAAGCAGACGGTCACGGTTTATATTAACGAGCAGAACCTGGTTTTTCTGGAAGAAGAACCGACGGACCTGGAGCAGCTTCACGCGGGGCTGGTGCGGAGACTGGCAGGGGAAGCGGAAGGCTCAGTCGTTTTGCGCGCACACCATACGGTACCGGTTCAGCATATCGTGAACGTGATCGATGTGGTAAACAACATCAACAGTGCCAGCCAGACCAGGCACAAAGTGATTCTGGCAACCCAACCCAGCAGATAAGATGGAAGACATCCGCAAAAAAGACAACCAAAGGGCTTTGATCGGCACGGCCATTTTCCATGCCTTCCTGCTGGTGTCTTTCTTTTTTTTCGGATTGTCCACCCCGCTGCCACTTCCCGAAGAGGAAGGGGTGCTGGTGACCCTGGGTTATCTGGATATGGGTACCGGCGATGTGCAGCCGCTCTCGGCCACGCCGCCGACGCCGGATTCCCGCCCGTCTGTTCCGGCATCACCGGCAGAGCAGGTGGTCACCCAGGATACCGAAGAATCCGTCCGGTTGCCCTCTGAAACCACCGCACCCCCGGCCGAAAGGACACGGCCTGAATCCCCCCGCACCGAGACCGCCACCCCGCCAGTGGAAACGGCCCCTGAGAGGCCCGTAGAGGAACCGGCGAGGGAGGTGGACCCCAGGGCGATCTTCCCGGGTTCAGACCAGCGCAGCACAGAGCGCCAGCAACAGGGCGAAACGGGAGACCCCGGTAGCCAGGGACGGCCCGAGGGATCCATCACCGGTGAGGGGTATATAGGATTCGGACAGGGAGGGATTGAATACAGCCTTGCCGGCCGAAGGCATACCAGTGTACCTATTCCTGATTACAACATTGCAGCCGAAGGAAGGGTGGTGGTCGCCATCACCGTAAACCGCCAGGGACAAGTCGTCCGTGCGGCTCCCGGAGCCCGCGGAACCACCACTTCCAACCAGGCCCTCTGGAATCTCGCCAGAGATGCGGCACTAAGGGCCCGCTTCGATGTCAATATGAATGCCGCTTTGGAGCAGCAGGGCACCATTACCTACAACTTTATCCGGCAAAACTAAATGACCTACAGGCAGGCCATCGATTACCTGTTCAGTCAATTGCCCATGTTCCAGCGGATCGGTCCCGCCGCCTACAAGGCCAACCTGGACAACACCCTTGCATTGAGCGAATATCTCGGACATCCCGAGCGCCGTTTCCCATCCATCCATATTGCCGGGACAAACGGGAAGGGTTCCGTGGCCCATATGCTGGCTTCCGTTTTGCAGGAACACCGGCTGCGGACGGGCCTGGCCACCTCCCCGCATTTGAAGGACTTTCGGGAGCGCATCCGCATAAACGGAGAGATGGTCCCGAAGCGCACGGTGACTGCCTTTGTAAAAAAACACCGCCATTTCTTTGAGCCCCTGAAGGCCTCCTTTTTCGAGATCAGCATCGCAATGACGTTCGATTATTTTGCACGCAGCCGGGTGGATGTGGCAGTGGTGGAAACAGGACTTGGCGGCAGGCTGGATTCCACGAACATCGTCCGGCCCGGCCTTTGCATCATTACCGGGATTCATTATGACCATACGGCCTTGCTGGGGAATTCGCTGGAGCAGATCGCCACCGAAAAGGCCGGCATCATCAAGGAAGGGGTGCCGGTGCTTATCGGCAGGGAACAGCCGGAGGTGCACCATGTGTTTGAAAAAACGGCCCGGCAGAAAGGGGCCCCCCTTTTCCTGGCGTCAGACCTGGTTAAACTGCTGCCTGTTGCGGAATCGGAGCTCCTTCATGAAACCAGCCCGCATTTGCAGCAGATCGTGACGGAATCGGACTGGGGACATGGAACAAGCTTTGGGTGTGACTTGCTTGGCCACTACCAGAAGGAGAATATGCGGACCGCATTGGCTGCCCTGCTGCTTCTGGCCAGGGAATGCAATTACCAGCTGGAGGTCGCTAAGATAGGAATCGGACTGGCTTCGGTGCGTCGTAATACGGGGTTTGCCGGGCGCTGGCAGGTGATAGGCCACCAGCCAATGACCATCTGTGACACCGCCCACAATGTGGAAGGGATACATGCGGTGGTCAGCCAGCTGAAACTGGTGGACCATGACAGGCTGCATATCGTGTTCGGGGTGGTCGACGACAAAGACCTGGACGGGGTGCTTGCCTGCTTGCCCCGGGAGGCTGATTATTATTTCTGCAAACCCGATGTGCCCAGGGGAATGGATGCCGGAAGGCTGGCGTCCCTGGCGGACAGGCACGGCCTGGTGGGACCTGCTTGTCCGACTGTAAAAAAAGCCCTGGAACTGGCCAGAAAACAGGCCGGTCCCAGGGATCTGATTTTTATTGGGGGCAGTACGTTCGTGGTGGCAGAGGTGGTCTGACATCAACCGAAACCGACTGACGCATATTGTCACCAGCTGACACCGGCCCTGGTGGTTAGTTCCCCTCTTCCTCTTCTGCGTTGGCCTCTTCTTCCCGCTGCCTTCTTCGCTCTTCACGTGCAGCTTCCATGGCGCGTTCACGGGCCAGGTCCTGTACGTAGGCCTGCAGGTCCTGGTTGCTGCGGAATTCGTTGAGTATCTCCTGGTAAAGCTGCGAGGTCAGGCCTTTCTCAGCCATTACTGCCTGCATCATGCCCTGCATATTTCTTTGAATCTCGGTGACTTTTGGGGCAACCGTATTGAAGGCTTCAATCTCTTCGGCCGGGAAAGCACCACTGTCCAATGCGCCAATACGCGCGGCATTGGCAATCTGGGTGAAACGTTCCGGACTCAGGCCGTGCTGAACGATCGTTTCGTTGAGCTGTTCCTGCGTCTCACGCTGCAAGGCACTAAGCTCGCGGTTGGCATCAAAAAAGCCCAGCAGGGCCTCGTCTTCAAACGGGAATTCGATCTTGGGTTCCTCTGCCGGCGGATCATCGGCAAGGGCTGCCACGGAAAAACCGACGACAATCGCAAAGGCGAAAAAGATGGAAAACAAGTACTTTGCAAAGGTTTGGGCGGTCATTTTCGGGATTTTCATACAATCTGATTTGTTAGTGGTTTTTGTTACGGGGGGTAAAAATACAACTTTTTAATTAAAAAAAAACACAAAAAATCTTAGTAACCAGGTGGTTTCTCATAAGTAACCAGGTGGTTTCTCAAAAAAAGCGGGGCTGAAGTTCAGCAGGAAAACTTTCTTTGTGGCCCGGGTGACGGCCGTATAAAGCCAGCGCAGGTAGTCGGTGTCGGGCTCCTTTTTGGGGATGTAACCCATGTCGATGAATACTTTTTCCCACTGTCCCCCCTGCGCCTTATGACAGGTCAGTGCATAGGCGAACTTCACCTGCAGGGCATTGAAATAGGGGTTGCTGCGAACGGCTGCCAGCCTTTTTCTCTTGTTCGGGATGTCCTGGTAATCCTCGATGACGGACTCATACAGGCGTTTTTGGTCTGACTGTCCCAGTGACGGGCCCTGAATCCCGAGCGTGCTTAGGAGCACCTTTACCTCTGTGGGGGGCTCTTCCGGGTAGTCGCAGAAGACCACTTCCAGGTCGGCAAAGCGAAATCCGTAAACCTCTTCGGTTTTTTTAATGCGGCGGACCTCTAGAATGTCCCCGTTGGCAATAAAGCCTGCCCTGCTTTCATCCGGAAGCCAGAAATAGTTGTTCCTGACCACCATCAGCAGATCCCCGCTATTGATCTCATCTTCCTGGAAAAGGACCCTGTGCCGGATGTTCTGGTTGTAAAGCCAGGCCCTTTTATTTGACCGGCAAATGACCAGGGCCTCCTGGACTTCCCGGCCCATGAAGGCGGTATTGATCTCGTCTATCACCTGGTCTGCATCCAGGGCAATAAAGTCAGGGAAGGCATCCCGGCCAAAAGCGGGAAACCCTTCCTGTCCTGCCGCAAGCATCTCACGCAAGCGGGTGGCATGAACCAAAATGCCGCTCTCCCTGGCCTGTCTGACCACTTCCTGCAGCTCATGGTGGAACACCTTCAGTCCGAAATGCTGTTCCAGAAACGTGGTGTTCAGGGCCGGGACCTCCGTTGCCCCAACAGGGGGCAACTGTGCGGTATCCCCGATCAGTACCA
>SLSG01000202.1 GCA_007130545.1 Bacteroidales bacterium
CAGGGTTCAACCCAGGACCACCACTGAATCACTGCCTCCAAGGGCTAAATCTGCTGGTTTGGGGCAACCTTATGAAGGTTGTGATGAGTGTGAGGTTAAAGTGCTTAGATCGGCATATGAATGTTTACCCATACCTAGTCTGATGGGTAGTATTATCAGCTATTTTCCGATCATCAGCACTATTGATACATGGTGGTCTCGCATCCGTTGTGCCAACGGAATGATTGAAGCCATCATCTGTGTCGGGAATCGCAAAGCTGGTAAGAGTATAAAAACACAAAAAGCCGGACAGATCAGTCTTGACATATTGGAAGAGAATTTCCTGGTAATCGATCAGACCATTTTAACCATGCAGAAACAAATGACTGAATTGTTTGGTGGAGATCATTTGTTTGAACATCAGGATTTTCTATACTTCTATGAGTTGATTGATCCATTTATACAAGAGACTAAAGAGTTTGCCTTTGAAGATAAGGTTGAACTACAGGGCTTGTTAGCCTCTTCAGACATCCCCGCAGAAGAACTCGATGCTTTTTTTAGTCGCTGGAATTCAACCATGGATGCATGGGGTCAGGAGGTTTATTATCCCAATGATGATTATCCAAATATAATAGACAGAAGAGAAATTGATGATTTTTTCCAGGATATGGAGGAATATGACAGCTATGTGCAGGAGCGCGGATATGGAGATATGGCTAATTTATATAATGAGTCTGTTGAGATTATAGAGTCGATAGCAAGTGATTCCATTTATGTATCCGTATGTGCACAGGTAAGTATCCAATTTTCACAAACCCTCACCATGGCACGTGAAGCTTTTGAAGGCACGTTAACTTTATTTAATGGGCATAGAACTTTGCCCATGGAGAATATATTACTTGATATTGAAATCAGAGACGAGAATGGCGCCCTTAGGAACAATTTGTTTGAAATATCACTTGTTTCATTGGATGAGCTGACCGGCATTGATGGAGCCGGGCTTCTTGATGCAGAAACCCAAGGCTCGGCTGTCCTGATGTTCATTCCTAAAAAAGAAGCAGCCCCACTGGAGCCACATGCATATTCATTTGGCGGGCGTATATCATTTTTTGATCCTTTTAATTTCAAGATGCATGAGCAAGTCTTGGCTCCAGTTACCATACAGGTAAATCCAAGTCCCGAGCTTTATATTGATTACTTCGTCCAAAGGGACATTCTGGGTAACGATCCGCTAACAGATGTGATTGAACCAAGCATTCCTGCTGAAATGGCTGTGATGATACAGAATAAGGGTGCTGGTGATGCCCATGGGGTTACCATTGAGTCAACAAAACCGGTTATAGTTGATAATGAAAAAGGCCTCTTGATTGACTTTGACTTAATAGGGTCAAATTTAAGTGGTCAGCCTATGAAGCTTGGAATGATGAATATCGATTTTGGCAAGATATCTGCCGGCGAATCTTCGGTTGGACAATGGTGGTTCACAAGTGACCTATTGGGTAATTTTATTTCATATGAAATATCTGTCAATCACCTGAATAGTTTTGGGGATTCAAACCTTAGTTTGATTAATAGCATCAAGGTTCACGAATTAATCAGGAGTATCCGGGTATACGCAGAAGAACATGATGATGGAATAAATGACTTCCTTGTAAACTCCATTCCTGATCTTAACAATACCCCCAATCAGCTTTATTATTCAAATGGCATCGTAAAACCAGTTTATGAGGCTGAAAACGCAGTTATTGAAGGTGAAGGCCTGGTCAGAAGCCTAACTGTTGAACCTTCAGAGTCCGGTTGGAATTACCTGGTCCTTGATGATCCCGGTGACGGCTTACTGGATATTGTGAGCTGCACCCGTTCTGATGAACAGGAGATTCCGCTTGACAATATATGGTTATCTCATGTAACGCTGCCACCCGGGGGTGATCCTGTATATGAGAACAAACTGCATTTTATTGATTATTTGACAGCAAAAAGTGAGGAGACGTATACCATTGTATTTGAACCCAGGGAGGTTAATCGCCCTGAAGTATATGCATTTTTGGGTGTTCCTGACTACTCTACAGAGCAGGCAGTGACAAGTGTTGAAGTGGTCTTTAACAAGCCCATTAAATCAGAGACCTTTACTTATGAGGATGTTACCCTCAGTTTGCAGGGTGGCGATAACCTGATTGACCAGGAGGTAAGCATCACCCAGGTGAATGACTCTATTTTCAGTATTGACCTGACTGACAAAACAAATGCCAGTGGTTATTATATTTTGACAGTTCAAACAACTGGTATTACAGATTTACATGGGATTGAAGGAAGCGTAGGGCGGCAGATTGGCTGGGTTCAATCATTCAATGTTCCGGCCGTTGTGCATTTTATTGGTCTGCCTGATTCAGCAGCGGAACCCATAGATGAGTTGACTCTGTGGTTTAATATGCCTATAGATGAACAGACCTTCACTAACGAGCAGCTTGAACTGAAAATACTGGACGGAGATCAACTTGACACAGAAGGTTTGACCATAGTAGCCGCAAATGATATCGGCAATATATTCACAATCTCTGGCCTGTTGTCGCTTACACATCTGGAGCAGACATATGAGTTTACAGTGCTTCTTACTGAAATCTCAGGGAAAAATGGTGAAACCGGAGTCGCTGAACAGTCTGTTCAATGGGAGGTGGATAAAGGCATCCTGCTTGAAGTTAATGCAGGAGGGAACTTTACTGTTTGTGTGAGCGAGTCAGGTTTTGATTTGGATGGTAGTGCACTGAATTATACTGATTTTTACTGGTCAACATCTGGTGATGGTGTTTTTTCCGATGAAAACAGCCTTGGTACTTTTTACACACTGTCAAGTGACGACATCACAGCCGGAGAGGTAAGTCTTTGCCTGACAGCCAACAGCGATTTCTACCCCTACACAGCTACAGATTGTATGGTGCTGACCATTGCGGATCTTCCTGAAGTTTTACTTGGAGACTTCGATCCTGTTTTTGAAAACTCGCCAATATTCCGCCTAACGGGTGGAGTGCCATCAGGGGGCGTTTATTCGGGGCCAGGTATAACAAATGGTTGGTTTGATCCTGCTTTAGCAGGAAGTGGAACACACGAAATCACCTATACTTATACAGACAATAATACTGGCTGTATAAATGATGCAATCTCAAACATCACTGTGGAACCAATGTCAGAACTTTCATTGAGTTTTGGAAGTGGTTTTACATGGTTCAGCATTAATCTTTCTCCCTCTGTTGGCAAGTCAGTTAATGATTTGTTTTCAGACTTGAATCCTCGTGAGAATGATAGGATTGTAAGTCAGCAAGGTTTTTCAATTTTTACAGGTCAAAATTGGCTGGGTAATGTGTCTGATATCATGCCGGGCCACAGCTACAGGATGAGCCTTTATTCATCACAAACCATAACTGTCACGGGGTCTCCTGTTGAAATTTTGCCCATATCTATTGAACCGGGTTTTTACTGGCTCGGTTATTTACCTCAGGTTTGTCTTCCGGTGAATACAGCTCTTTCAAGTATAAATGATCAAGTCAAAATCAATGACAGAATTATCAGCCAGGAAGGATTTTCAATGTTTGATGGTTCACAATGGATTGGAGGTGTCACCAATATGTGTCCGGGAATGGGCTATATGATTAATCTGACAGAGTCTGCAACACTTTTATACCCGGATGCTCTTAAGGATGAGACCAGGGTTTATGCTGACCAGAGACCCTTATCACCCATAGGAGAATATCCACAGAGGTACCTTCAGCATAATATGCCTGTGTTGGCTCAATTACTCAATCATAAAAATGAAGTTTCCATCGATGAGGAGGATATGATTTTTGCCTATGTGGGTGATGAATTGCGGGGAATGGCTCATCCGATGGCTGCTCACGACGGTTATGTGTTTATGAGTATTGGATCCAATTACAAATCAGGTGAAGAGGTTCGGTTTAAAGCTTGGATATCTGAACTTCAACAACTATTAGAGGTCAAAGAAACCATCATTTACGATGCTCCTGAAGGCCTTGGCACACTAGAGACCCCACTTACACTGACACTTGATGCTGAGTTTGGGGATGGCAGCGAACATGAAGGACTATATATTGGCAGTCCTTATCCTAATCCATTCAGAACAGAGACCAATTTCCCATATGGAACCATATCCGAAACTCAGGTTTTATTGCGAATCTTTAATAACCATGGCCAAGTCGTATATGAAAGCCTTCACAATGAAGAAGTCTCTGGTTACCACACCATTGTATCTGAGTCAAGGGGGCTTCCGCCAGGTGTTTATCATTACAATTTTCAGCTTCAAAATAATGAAGATATCATTTTGAGAACAGGTCGATTGGTGATTGTGAGATAGATGAAGCTATTGTTATATGGTGTTTAATCAGGAGTGGTTGATTTATGGCAGCACTTTTTTAAGATATTAATGAGCGTTATGACGGATTTTGCCAGCTTCAGGGTCTTAAAAATAAGTTGCGTAAGTGTTTTCATAATATTGAATTCATTTGCTGCAAAATGTCAGCCTGCTTTGTGGACTAATCTTCCAACGAATTTTGAATACTTTATGACAGTTTTGGGAGTCGTTCAAATCGATGGGATTATTGCCGATAATCAGGACAATATGCTCGCTGCTTTTGTGGATGGTGAATTAAGAGGGGCTGTAAAACCTACTGATTCTGAAGGCAGCTATAGTCTTTATTTTCTAATGATTTATTCTCC
>SLSG01000158.1 GCA_007130545.1 Bacteroidales bacterium
AACAAATCAAAACGCGTGACTGCAGGGAAATTTTCAGGAATCCGGAAGCCAGGGGTTGCCGGCACGTTCTACCCGGCAAACAGGGCCGATATCGTACGCTTGATGGAAACGGCCCTGGAGCGCGAACGGGAAAGAATCGATGCGCATGCACCCGCCACGGCCATTGCCGGGGGCGTGGTGCCGCATGCCGGCATACAATACTGCGGCCGGCATGCGGTGCATTTTTTTGAGTTGCTGCGCCGCTCCGGACAACAACACGATACGGTCGTCATCGCCCACCCGAACCACCACGGGATTGGTCCGCCAATATCTGTCGATGGCCATGCCTGTTGGGAATCGCCGCTAGGTGAGGTGGAAGTGGACACGGTTTTGTCGGATGCTTTGGACTTGCCTGTGTCGGCCACCGCCCAGGAGGGAGAACATTCGGCAGAGGTCATGCTGCCCTGGCTGCAGCATTTCCTGCCTGCCGGCTTTAAAATCGTTTCCGTCAATATGCTCATTCAGGATCCGGGCACGGCCATGCAGCTTGCAGAAAAGCTTTACGGGGTGGCAAAAAGGCTGAATCACCGCATCCTGTTCCTGGCATCGTCAGACTTTTCGCATTTTCTTTCCCCGGAAGAGGCGGAGCGCAGGGACAAAGCGGTGCTGGATGAAATATTGCGACGCAAGCTGCTCGCGGCATACCAGGCAGTGCAAAGGCACCGGGTGTCGGTATGCGGGGCCGGTCCCATTATGACGCTGATGGAGTATGCGCGCCTGCGTGATTCAAATTACCGCGTAAGGTTGCTGCGCAAGGGACATTCGGGAGAAGTGTCCTTCTCAGACAGGGTGGTCAGTTATGTATCCCTGCTGATGGAAAGCCAGTGAAATATCGGCTGCACAAGGAAATATTTGCACGCTGAGTGAAGGAAATATTCGCACGGGTTGTTTTTTGTGGCAAATTCTGCGAAATTTGGTTCCTTTAAATATTCGTTTCACCAATCAATGCATTATGAAAACAAGACTGTTTTTTGGCCTGCTGGTTAGCACGGCCATGCTGGGCCTTTCCGTTATGGCCAGCGCGCAGGAAGTAAGCATCAATCCGCTGGATGCCAGGATGTTCAGGTATCCGGATGTTTCGGCCACCCACATCACCTTTGTTTATGCCGGTGATATCTGGGTGGTGGAGAAAGAAGGCGGACTGGCACATCGGCTGACCTCTTCGCCCGGGGAAGAGATGTTCCCCAGGTTTGCACCCGACGGCAGCCGTATTGCCTTTTCGGCCAATTACGACGGCACCAATTCGGTGTATGTCATCCCCACACTCGGGGGAACGCCCAGGCGGCTCACCTGGCATGGCTCGGGTGACAGGACCCTGGGCTGGACCCCTGGCGGGGAACAGGTGTTGTTTTCCTCCTCCCGCAAGAGTGGCACCAACCGATTCAACCAGTTGTATACCATTCCGGTTGCTGGCGGGCCCGCCGAAAGGCTGCCCGTCCCTTACGGGGAATTCGGTTCCATCTCGCCCGACGGGCAGTACCTGGCCTATATGCCCAAGACCCGCGACTTTCGCACCTGGAAGCGCTACGAAGGGGGAATGGCACCCGACATCTGGCTGTTCAACCTGCAAACGCTTGATGCAGAGATGGTCCCCGGGACCGCAACCAATGACGCCCACCCGATGTGGCATGGCAACACCCTTTATTTTCTTTCAGACCGCGATGACCACAAGCGTTACAATATCTGGGCCTACAATTTGTCAGACAAATCGTTCCGGCAGGTCACGCACTTCACCGATTACGACATCCGCTTCCCGTCCATCGGTCCGGGCCACATGGTCTTCGAGGCCGGAGGCCGGCTCTACCTGATGGACCTTGACAACGAGGCCTGGCAGGAGGTCGGCATCACCCTGGTGTCTGACAACACCACGCTTCGCGAACGGGTGGTCAATGTGGAACGGATGATACAGTCCTTCTCCCTCGGACGGGACGGGAACAGGGTGCTTTTCGAGGCAAGGGGAGAGATCTTCTCGGTACCGGCAGAGCACGGCGTGATCTATAACCTCACGCGCACATCCGGCATCGCGGAGCGCTATCCTGCCTGGTCGCCCGACGGCGAAAAGGTGGTTTACTGGAGCGACCGTGACGGGGAATACGATTTGTATATGCGCGACCAGCAGGGGATGGGGGCCGAGGTGAAACTGACCGATCTCGGACCGGGTTACCGCTACCAGGCCTCATGGTCGCCAGACAGCAAGCGTCTGGCATTCATTGACCAGGACAAGCACATCTACCTGATGGATGTCGCCAGCCGGTTGGTCACCAGGATTGACCAGGACCTTTGGCTGACGCATGGCGGACTGCAGAACTTCCAATTCAACTGGTCGGCCGACAGCCGCTGGCTCGCCTATGCCAGGGCAGTGGAAAACCGCAACGGGGTGGTGTTCCTTTTCGATACCCAGTCCAACCGCCTGCACCGGGCAACCTCCGACTTCTACAGCACCTCGACCCCGGTGTTCGACCCGGAAGGACAGCACCTATTCGTCCAGTCAAACAGAAACTTCTCGCCCCTCTACAGCGCCATTGACAACAGCTGGATCTATCCGAACATGACCCAGATCCTGGCCCTCCCGTTGACGAAAGACGTGGCATCCCCGCTGGCCCCGCGCAACGATGAGGTGGCTGCGAAAACGGAAGACAAAAAGGACAATGACGAGAAAAACGACAAGGAAGAAAGCAAGGGGACCAGCATCGAATTTGACGGACTTGAACACCGGGCCGTGGTGTTGCCCATGCGGGCCGGCAACTACAGCGGCATGGCGGCCGTGGAGGGGAAACTCATCTTCCACCGCAACCCCAATACCGGCTCAGAAGACAACAAGCGCCCCCTGATGTTTTATGACCTGAAGGAGCGGGAAGAAAAAACCATCATAGACGATGTGAACGGCTTTGTATTGTCGGCCGACGGCAAGAAGCTGCTGGTCTGGAAGGACCGCCGCATGTCGGTTATCAATGTGGCGGAACGGCAGGACATGAGTAAGACCCTGCGCACTTCCGAGCTCTCCATGACGCTGAATCCAAAGGAGGAATGGCAGCAAATTTACCTGGATGCATGGCGCATATTCCGCGATTATTTCTACGATCCGAACATGCACGGAGTGGACTGGGAAGCGGTCCGCGATCAGTATATGGTCCTTCTGGACGACGCGATCAGCCGTTACGACGTGAACTTCCTGATCGGGGAGATGATCGCCGAGCTGAACGCTTCCCACACCTACCGCGGCGGCGGTGACATGGAGCAGGAGCCGCGTACCGGCGTCGGATACCTGGGTGTGGACTGGACGGTGGAGGATGGAGCCTACCGCATCAGCCGGATCGTCAGGAGTGCGCCGTGGGACAGCGAGGTACGCTCGCCTCTGGATCGCCCCGGCGTGGATGTCCGTGAAGGGGATTATGTGCTGGCCGTAAACGGGGTTCCCATGGATATTGGGCAGGAGCCCCATGCCGCTTTCCAGGAACTTGCGGGCAAAACCGTGGAGCTGACGGTGAACAGCCAGCCCCGCATGACAGGCTCCCGCAAGGTGCTGGTGGAAACCCTGGGCAGCGAGGCCCGGCTCCGCAACCTGGACTGGATCGAGCAGAACCGCCGGCGGGTAGAGGAAGCCACCGGCGGCAGGGTGGGGTACATTTATGTGCCCAGCACCGGGGTTCCCGGACAGAACGAATTGGTCCGCATGTTCCAGGCCCAGTTCACGAAGGAGGCATTGATCATTGACGAGCGCTTCAACAGCGGGGGACAGATCCCTGACCGCTTCATAGAGTTGCTCGACAGGGATCCGTTGGTCTTCTGGAACGTACGCACCGGGCAGGACTGGCAATGGCCGCCCCACGCCCATTTTGGTCCGAAGGTCATGCTGATCAACGGCTGGAGCGGGTCCGGCGGGGACGCCTTCCCGGACTATTTCAAGAAACGCGGCCTGGGCCCCCTGATCGGGGAGCTCACCTGGGGCGGACTGATCGGCATTACCGGGGCGCCTGCACTGATCGACGGCGGCTCCGTCAGCGTGCCTACCTTCAGGATGTACGATCCGGACGGCACCTGGTTCCCTGAAGGGCATGGGGTGGAACCCGACATCCCCGTCGTGGACGATCCGGCTCAGCTTGCCAGGGGCATTGACCCCCAGCTGGAGCGGGCCATTGAGGAAGCACTGCGACTGCTGGAGGAAGAGCCAGCCCTGGTGCCGGTCACCCCTGAGCCCGAAGACCGGCGTGCACCTGCCCTCAGGGGGCGGTAAAACCATGGCCGAATGGCAGCAAAAGCAGCGCCGTTGTAGATGGTTTGATTCAGCGATAAGCCAAACTGAAACTGATTCTCAACTGCAAACGGGTTGCCTCCATCAAGCCCGGGCGGCGCGATGCCTGCTTCTTCAAAACCTGCCTGCTGCCTGTCAAAAAACTCATCAAGAGGTATAGGTTGTGTGTCCGGGTTGCCGTCGGTTCGGGCTGCCTCATTATAAGCCAGCCACTCTAACGCACCCAATGTTTCAAACAGGCCGCCTGCATCAGATCCTGCAAATGGGTTTGGTGTCTGTAAATTTCGAGTATAATTTCCTGATGCACTCAACTGCGGATAAACTGAACCCCATGCCTCACGAATCTGAGCTTCTGCATTATCTATGTCAAGAAGCCCCCTTCTCAACATATAGTTATTAACAAGAGCTAT
>SLSG01000256.1 GCA_007130545.1 Bacteroidales bacterium
CCAGTCGGGCGGGGTTCTCAGGCGCAAAATACCAATGCCGGAGGTCTTCCAGTGAGGTTCTGAAAGCTTCTTCCGGGCTGCCCACTTCAGGTGCTTTTGGAAAGCTCAGGGGGAGGATGACGGGCAGACCGGTCCGGGCAACTTCAGCGGCCCTGCGGTATTCGTATCCGCTTCCCAGGACCCAGAAGTTGGCGGGGAACTCCGCCTTAAGGTCCGCAGCGCGCAGGAGCCATTGTTCGTCGGCCGTCTGAAAAATAAAAGGGCGTCCCTGCTGCATGCCTGATTGCAAGGCCTCCAGGGCGGGGTTGCGCTCCGGACGAGGGGTGGTCCGTGGATTTGCTTCATGAAGCCGGTGGGCCTCGGCATACCAGGTGGCATCATGCAAGGTCTGGCGTATCAGGGAGTAGGTGCCCATGGCAGAGGTCGGATAGTCTCTTCCAAGGCGTCTTGACGGACTGAGGTTCAGGGCCTGGGAAACGTCCTTCCGGATCAGCACTTCCCCGGTTGCACCATCCCCCATGGAGACAACGGCCCCCTGGCCGGAGAACACGCCATGCCCGGGAACGACGTGGGCTATGACAAAGCCCTGGGAGCGCCAGCTGGCGGCGTCTTCCTTGTTGGGGTTGAACACCTCCCCGGCACTGTAAAAACTTCTGACCTGTGCATTCCAGTGGGCCTGGGTCACGGGATCCTTCTCATCCGGAAGGGGAAGTCCGTAGGGTGCATACATGTCGATAAACCCGGGGAACACATACTTCCCCTCCAGGTCAATTATAAAGGCATCCGCAGGGATGTTCACACGCCTTCCGGCTGACTCGATGGCTCCGTTGCGGACCACCAGTGTGGCGCCTTCAATGGTGCGCCCGGGCTCCACGACCAGCGTGGCGTTGGTAAACGCGTAAACCTCAGGGGTGTTGTCACGCAGGCCAAAGACGCGGCTGGTTTGGGCGGCTGCTCCCTGCAGCAGGAAGATCATGCAAAAGGAAAGAAAAAAGAAACGCTTCATGGGTGGGTAAGTGTAAAGGGATATTAAAAACTACGGGCGCTAAATTAAAAATATTTTGGGATTCGTCATGGCCCCCAACATATGCAATCCCGGCAGGTTTTGCCAATAAATCCTAAAATTTGGCCTTTTGTTGTACATTTGCATGCAAATACTTTTCGGATGAAGGAGTGCATTGGCAAGGTATTCAGCCTGGACGGACGGCTTGAACCCTGCAGGGATTTCAGCAGGTATTACCACGGTGGTCCAGGCAGCATTTACGAGGTGGTGCGCGTATTGGACGGCATCCCCATGTTCCTTGATGACCATCTCGACCGCATGGAGCAGAGCATGCGCCTGACCAGCACCCTTCTTCCCTGTTCCCGGAACCAGGTGACAAGCATTATCGGGGAGGTGATCGCAGGCAATCACATGCTTAACGGCAACCTGAAAATAGTTTGCCAGTCCGTCGGTACCGGGCGCCAATTGTTGATCTATGTGACTGAACACCAATACCCCGGTCCGGAACAATACAAGGCTGGGATCCCGGCCGTGCTGATGCGGGCATCCCGGCCCCTTCCGAATGCAAAGCAATCCGACCCTGAGTTTAGCGAGAAAACGAGCCGGGTCCGGATCCGGGAAAGCGTGCACGAAGTATTATTGGTTGATGCGCAGGCTTGTATTACCGAGGGCAGCCGCTCCAATGTGTTCTTCATCCGCAAGGGGGTGGTGCTGACCCCTCCCGTGGATGATGTGCTGCCTGGCATCACCCGGAAACATGTGATCGAATGCTGCCGTGCAAAAAATATCCCGCTGCGGGAAACCAGGATCCCGGAGGCGGATCTGAAAGAGATGGATGCGGCTTTCCTGAGCAGCACCTCCCGCAGGGTTTTGCCCGTGAACCGTATCGGGGACCAGGCTTTTCCACCCGACCACCCTGTGATCCGCGAGATTCAGCATGCCTTTAACAACCTGATCACGGTGTATCTGCTCCACGCCAAAATGGCCAAACTGGACTGATCATGCTTTCCTTTTAAGTAAGAAAAAATACTTATTTCTTTCTTTGAAACATGTAAAAAATTCGGATATTTGTTTCCGGATGGCATAAAAGAAAGGCTGATTATGGATTTTCATGGATTTATCCGCAGGCACATTTCCGGATTGAAATTATTGCCCATCGCCACCGAACAATATGTTCCCGGGGTGATACTGGAACCTGAAAAAATGCGATTTTTCGGGCACCTGAGGGATGTGCTGCCCGAAGAACCGGAATCCAGCTGGGCGTACACCCGGACGGAGGCGAATATGATTTACGGAAGTCTTAACTCCAGCAGGAAGATGCGAAGCGGGTTAAGTATCCTGAACCTGTTTTCGCTCAAAGGCGGTTTTGGCCAGGACCTGCGCGTTCGTTTTGAGATCGGCGGCGTAAGGGGTGCCTATCTGAACACCAACCAACTGACCCTGCAGCCCAGGGTCAATGCGCTGCGCTCAACCGACAGGCGCGGACGCTGGAGGCTGGTGAACAACAAGCTGGTTGTCATGGAGACCTATTATGCATCGGATGTATCCGTTCTGTTCTACCGGGAAAACGAGGTGATGACGCAGGCGGAACTGGAAGAGGTTTCCGGGCTTGACATGCGCGCCGGGATTGACTACCAGTGGAAGGGAGGCCGGGAACTGGTCATTTCCAGGAATGATTCTGTCCCCTTCGGGGTCAGGGGCTTCATCGTCTGATTATTTGTTAATTTTACGGCAAAATCTTTGCCATGGACCCCAACACCTTCCGACGAGAAGGCCACCGCTACATAGACTGGCTGGCCGATTACTTTGAGCACATTGAAAAGCATCCGGTGAGATCCGCAGCCAGGCCGGGGGAGATTCTTTCCCTGTTGCCCGCCGGTCCGCCCGATGATCCCGAATCCCCTGATTCAATATTCGGGGACTTTGAGCGGATCATCGTGCCCGGGATTACCCACTGGCAACATCCCGGCTGGTTCGCCTATTTTCCCGCCAACAACAGTCCGGTTTCGGTACTGGCGGAGCTGCTGACGGCCGGTCTGGGTGCCCAGTGCATGGTCTGGCAGACCTCTCCCGCTGCCGCCGAGCTTGAGGAACGGGTCATGCAATGGCTGGGCAAAATGCTGGGCCTGCCGGCCGAATTTGAGGGGGTCATCCAGGATACGGCATCCACGGCAAGCCTTTGCGCATTGCTGACCGCAAGGGAGAGGGCCACGAACTTCAAAGGCAACCTGGAAGGACCAGGTGAAAAGCTCGTTGTGTATGTTTCTGAAGAAACCCACTCCAGCATTGAAAAAGGGATGAAGATCGCCGGTTACGGCAGGAACAACCTGCGGATCATCCCTGCCGGTGATGATTTTGCGATGCTCCCCGAAGCACTGGAGGCAGCGATGGAGAAAGACCTCGCAGCCGGACTGATCCCGGCATGCGTGGTGGCTACCCTGGGCACCACTTCCTCCATGGCAATGGATCCCGTAGAGGAGATCGCCTCAATCTGCAAGAGGTTTGGGGCCTGGTTGCATGTGGACGCGGCTTTCGCAGGCACTGCGGCGATCGTTCCGGAATACAGGGATTTCATGCGCGGTGTGGAACAGGCAGATTCCTTTGTGTTCAATCCGCACAAATGGATGCTGACCAATTTTGACTGCTCGGCCTATTTTGTAAGGGATGCCGCATTGCTTCGCCGGACCTTCGAGATACAGCCCGAATACCTGAAAACAGATGCAGACAGCCAGGTGAAGAATTACCGTGACTGGGGCATACAACTGGGCCGGAGGTTCAGGGCACTGAAACTATGGTTTGTGGTCCGGTATTACGGTGTGGAAGGCATCCGGGAGATGGTAAGACAGCATGTGGCCCTGGCCCGGGAATTTGCCGGCTGGCTTTCGCAGGACAGCCGGTTTGAACTGATGGCGCCCGTGAATCTGAGCCTGGTTTGTTTCCGCTACAATCCCGGCAATCTGCAGGAAGAGGAACTTGCAAAATTCAACCGCGGAATTCTGGAGAAGCTGAACAATAGCGGAAAGGTCTTTTTGACCCATACCAGCCTGAAAGGGAAATATGCCATCCGGTTATCTGTGGGACAAAGAACCACCGGACGAAAGCATGTGGAACTGGTCTGGAAACTGTTGCAGGAATATTGCGGGCATCCCGCCTAAAGGTAAGTTAGTCCGCCAAACAACGAGGGCGCCAGGCCCTCCATTCTCGCGTACAGCAGGCTGCCCTGTATCCAGGAGTCCGGAATAATACTCCACTGCTGGTCCAGCAACCGTATGAGGAACAGCACCAGGCTAAGCAGCAGGGCCACTTTGGCCAGTCCGAATACAAACCCCACCAGGCGGTTGAAAAAATTCAGCAGGATGACCTTGAACACCCTTGTGAGCGCGTCCCCAAGCGCCCTGAGCAGCATGGCGATCAGCACAAAAGTCAGCAGAAAGACGATGATCCTGACCGGCAAGGGGTTCCAGCTGACCATGCCGGTCAGCACCCGGCCCGCGATGTCAGCCGCAATAATGGCAAGAAAAATGCCCATAATCAGTCCGAGAAGGGAAGCCGCTTCCCGGAAAAATCCGTTGCGGTAGCCGGCGATGCCACCCCAAAGCAGGATAAGAATCAGGATTAAGTCCAGGGCGTTCATAATTTCTCGGTTTGGTTCATTTGTTTCATGCCTGGCCA
>SLSG01000252.1 GCA_007130545.1 Bacteroidales bacterium
CCCGTATTTTTCCACCCATCGGCGGATCCATTTTGGACACCCTCAGTCGCATATGCTTCAAGTCGGGGAATGCCTCACGGACCGCATCCAGGATGCGCCGGGCCAAATGCTCCAGCAGGTGGCTCTTTTGTTTCATCTGCTCCCCCACCAACGTATAAACGGCCTGGTAATTCACCGTATCCTCCAGACGATCAGACCTTTCTGCTGCATCGGTATCGGTTTCCATTTCCAGGTTTACAATGAACCGGTTGCCAATGACCTGTTCTTCCTTAAAACAGCCATGGTAGCCAAAAAACTCCATGTCTTCCAGCAAGATCTTTCCCATATCTAATATTTTTTGTCGGATGTTTTCGTTGTCGGATGAACCAGCAGTTTCGCGCCTGGCCCAATCGCAAAAGTAAAAGTTTTCCCCGGCCCCGAGGAAAGATTTTGTTAATTTTACATGCCGTTATCGGTCATGCCGTTATCGGTACCGCATTAGAAATTCCTTACCCTGAATCCAATCAGTATGACAAACCCGTCAAACAACAATACCGAACCCAAGACCTCCCTGAACTTCCTGGAGCAGATCATCACAAACGACATTGCAGAAAACAAGGCCGGCGGACGCGTCCACACCCGTTTCCCCCCGGAGCCCAACGGCTACCTGCACATCGGCCATGCCAAGTCCATTTGTCTGAACTTCGGATTGGCAAGCCAGTTCAACGGCAAATGCAACCTCAGGTTCGATGATACCAATCCGACTAAAGAAGAACAGGAATACGTCGACAGCATCAAGGAGGACGTACGCTGGCTCGGATTCGACTGGGAGGAGAGGGAATTCTATGCATCCGACTATTTCGATAAACTTTATGAATTTGCGGTATTCCTGATTAAGAAGGGCAAGGCCTATGTGTGCGAGATGACGGCCGAGGAGATTGGTGCCAGCCGCGGCACCCCGGCCGTTCCGGGTAAGGAAAGTCCCTGGCGGGACCGGCCGGTGGAGGAAAGTCTGGACCTGTTCGATCGAATGCGCAAAGGAGAATTTCCCGATGGCAGCAAGGTGCTGCGGGCCAAAATCGACATGGGCTCCCCGAATATGCAGATGCGTGACCCGGTCATGTACCGCATCCTGCATGCCCGCCACCACCGCACCGGCGACAACTGGTGCATCTATCCCATGTACGACTGGGCCCATGGACAGAGCGATTACCTGGAGGGAATCACACACTCCGTCTGCACCCTGGAGTTCGAAGTGCACCGGCCGCTGTACGACTGGTTCCTGGACGAACTGGAGGTAAAAAACGACCGCCCCAGGCAGATCGAGTTTGCCCGGCTCAACCTGAGCTATACCGTGATGAGCAAGCGTAAGCTGCTTGGCCTTGTGCAGGAAGGGCACGTCGCCGGATGGAACGATCCCCGCATGCCGACCATCAGCGGACTCCGGCGAAGGGGATACACCCCTGCCTCGTTAAGGGTATTTGCCGACCGCGTAGGGGTGGCCAAAAGGGAAAACATGATCGAAGTCGGAATGCTGGAGCATTGTGTGCGGGAAGACCTTAACAGGACTTCCGCCCGGGCCATGGCCGTGTTTAACCCGGTCAAGCTGATTATAGACAATTATCCCGACGGGCAGGTCGAAGAGCTGAAAGGCATCCTGAATCCTGAAAACCCGGAAACCGGCACCCGCCTGATCCCCTTCTCCAAAACACTGTACATTGAGAAGGATGACTTTTTGGAAGACCCGCCCAAGAAATTCTTCCGGCTGTTCCCCGGCGGGGAAGTGCGGCTGAAATACGCCTATATCATCCGCTGCGACCATGTCGTAAAAGACGAGCGTGGAGCAGTCACCGAGATCCACTGCACCTATTTCCCCGAAACCAAAAGCGGGATGCAAAGCGATAAAAAAGTAAAGGGCACCCTGCATTGGGTCAGCGCAGAGCATGCCATCAAGTCAGAAGTCAGGCTCTACGACCGCTTGTTCACCGTGCCTGAGCCCGAAGACGTGGAAGAAGGAGAGGATTTCCGCAAGCACCTGAACCCGGATTCCCTGGTGGTCACCACCGCACTTCTGGAACCAGCACTCGCCGATGTATGGCCGGGGCAGCGCTTCCAGTTCGAACGCAACGGGTATTACTGCGTGGATCCCGACAGCCGCCAGAATGCACTGGTATTCAACCGCACCCTGTCCCTGCGCGACTCCTGGGCGAAAATTTCCCGATAACTGGCATCTTTCTGAAAAAAACATTATTTTTGCCCCCTGATTGTCCTGTGGTGTAATTGGCAACACGTCTGACTCTGAATCAGAAGAGTCCAGGTTCGACCCCTGGCAGGACAACACAAAAAACCACTTGAAGGTATTTTCCTCCAGGTGGTTTTTTTTTGTAGATAGATTCATTTTGTTTATTTCCTAAAATTTGATCAGAATCCACCCTTGATTAGCGACGGGAAGATCACACACATTGCTTTGGCCGGGCATGCTGAGACCGGCAACACGCCACCGGACGCTCTGGACGCAAGTTGGTCAGTTTTTCATCCGATTTCATTGGTTGGGCCCGGCACATATCATGGTTCTTATGTGGCAGATGTGGCAGACCCCACGACACTCGTGGTGGATACCACAACCCGGTACGTCAAAATCATGGCGTACAATGATGGCAGTTATGGAAATGGGGCTTAAATCGAACTTAAAGGGATTTAAATGTATCCTGCTGTGACTAGTAAGCCCTGAAGCGGGTCCAATCCGGCCGACCTACCCAAAAAATCGTAACTTGCGACATGCATTCCTTAAGGGTTCTTCTGGCCATCCTGGTGCTTGGCATCTACGCCGGGCCGATACCCTTGACCAAACCCGCCAGGGCAAGCGGGACATGGGGATTGTTTCAAAGCTCCTCCCCTGACGATCCCTGCTTTCAACGGTTCCAAAGGAGGGGCCGGCCTAAACGGATCCTTTTCCTGGACCACGGACTGCAGGCCGGACCCATCATCGGCCTGCATACTTCGCTGGGCTATAAATTCTGGAAACGGAGCATGTTGCTGCTCACCTACCAGGTCGGTCGGCAGGAATACGACAGCGACTACATGATTCCCATGTGCAGAGAGTGTGTTTTCTTTTTTCACAGCCTCTGGCTTGGCTATGGTTTTGAATGGGTAAGGCCACTGGACCATGGCTCAGGACTGTTTTTTAACCCCTTGATACACGGGGGATCGGAGTTTGTAGCCAACAGGGGGCTGTTGCCGTGGAGCAACAGCGCATTCATTATGAATCCTGCACTGCGGCCTGAAATTGTAGTGGGTTATTACCGCAGAAAGTTTGACATTTACGTGGGTCTGAATTATACCTACTGGTTTTCGCTGGCAATGACCAGCAGGGGCAATGCGTTGGTCGACGAGCAAACGGGAGAGCCGTTGGCGTGGGACCGGCAATTGTTCCCAGGGCGGAGGGGCCTGAACGGCTTTGCAGGGGTTAGGTATACGATTTTTTAACAGGAAGGATATGAAGCGGTTTTTCCATATTTTTATTCCATTCATTGCCGTTTTGTCGTTCATTGCTTGCGGAGAAACGGAAGACGTTGGCATAACTCCCAGGTTTTCAGATCTTTCAGACAATACAACCACTTCCATACAGGTTAGCCTGCCCAGGGTGCTGAACACCGAGTCAACACCCGAAGGGCAGTCCTTTGAGGTGTACATCACGGTGACGGACCAGGACGAGAATCTGATCAGCCAGCTGAATGCCTCGAACTTTGCTTTGTATTATGCATGTGAAAATGGCAAGCTGGTCTGCCTGGAACGCTTTGCTTTTTCTTTTATCCGGCAGCGGATTTCCATGGCGCTGGCCATCACGATGGATTATTCCGGGAGCATGTCACCCGACGATATCCTCCACATGGAAACCGCCGTCAGGGAATTCGTGCAGCTCCTGGAGCCGTTTGATGAGGTCCAGATCATCAAATTCTCAGACGATGTCCAGGTCATGAACGATTTCACCAGCGACCGGACTGAGATTTTGGATGCCATTGACGCGCCGTTCCCGTCGGGCAGTACTGCCTTTTTCCAGGCCATTTACGAGGGACTGCAGAATCTTAACAGTCATGAAAACAGTTCAGCCGACCACCTGTTTCCCATTGTCATTGCCTTTACCGACGGGGGCGACAACAGTTCCACCGCTTCCCTGCAGGAGGTGATGGACCTGTCGGTTATCTACCAGGTACCCGTTTATACAGTCGGACTCGGTGGTGTGGACCATACGGTAATGCGAGCCATCGCAGAATACTCCGGGGCACGCTATTATTTCACCCCGACCTCTGCGGGGATCATTCAGGCATTCCAGACCATTTCCAGCCAGGTCAGCAATTTTTACCGGGCTGACTTCGTCCTGACGGAACCAGGTTGCGATCAAATGGAGGTGATGGTAGATGTCACTTACCGCAATGCATTGGGCGACCACCAGGGAAGCGGGAAAAAAACATACGTTTTTCCTTAGACAGGCTTATTTCTTCAACAGGTCCCGGATCTCGGTCAGCAACAGTTCTTCCTTGCTGGGCTCGGGCGGAGGAGCCGGCAGCGCCTCTTCCTTTTTCTTCATGTTGTTGATGGTGCGGATCATCATGAAGATCACAAAGGCTATGATGAC
>SLSG01000200.1 GCA_007130545.1 Bacteroidales bacterium
CACATCATGTTTTTCTGATTAAATTTACCTACCGAATCGGGATCAGATAAAACAGAAAAACATGAAAACAAACAACCCCATGGCCATGATCTGCTTCATGGCTTTCTTCTTTTTAACCACCCTCCCCCATGCAGGGTCAGCCAATGAGTCAACCCACCAAGATTGGGTGGAATTCCTGCACGAGCAAATGTTGGAATTTACCCGAAGCGAACACATTCCCAATGCCGTCATTTCTTTGGTAAAGCACGGCGATATCCAGATGCTGAGGGGGTACGGATTTGCCAACCTCGAAATGCTGATTCCCATTGATCCGGATGCCAATATGTTCAGAGCAGGGTCTGTTTCCAAGATATTCACCTGGCTGTCCATCATGCAACTCTACGAAAGGGGGCTTATTGGTCTGGATGATCCCATCTCACAATACCTGGAAGAAGACATGACATTGGATATCAGGTATCGGGGCAATGCTGAGCAACCCATTACAATCATGGATCTGATGAACCACACAGCAGGCTTTGCCAATACCTTTGAGGGCCTGTTTTCTTTTACCCGCCAGCCTTCGCTTGAAGAATACCTCCAAAATAACAGGCCTTCACTGATCCACCCCCCGGGACAGGTTATTGGCTATTCAAACTATGGAACAGCCCTGGCAGGCTTTATTGTTGAAAAAGTCAGCGGCCTCAGCTTTGAAGCCTACGTGGAACAACATATTTTCAATCCATTGCAAATGAGAAACTCCAGCTTCCGCCAACCCCTGCAAAGGGCTCACCGGGAATTGCTGGTGGGAGGCTACCGGTGGTCTGACGGAGCCTTTGACAGAGGGCATTTTGAGCATATGGTAGCCCCGGCAGGTGGAGTAAGCAGCAGTGCCAGAGACATGGCACAACTGATGATTGCCATGCTTGACCAAGGTGCAGATGGGCGCCTTTTGCAACCTCAGACCATGGGCAAGATGCTGACCACCTCTTTTAGCTACCACCCACTGACAGATGGCATCGCGCACGGCCTCATGGAGTCGCGCTTCAATGGGCATCGGATTATTGGGCACAGTGGAAGCAGCACTTTGTTTGATGCCGGCTTCTACCTGCTTCCCGACCATGATACAGGCATATATATAGCATACAGCGGTGGTGACCACAACGGGCACACCAAGATATTTCACGCCTTCATCCAGGCATTCTTTGACCACACCACGGCCAACGATATCCAAACATCCCCAGCCCCATACCAGCCCAGGTTGTCGAAAGTCAAGGGAGAGTACCAACATAGTTTGCCCATTACCAAGGGATTAAAAAAAGTGCTAAACCTGTTCTTCGGCAGCATGCAGGTGAAAACAACCGGTGACGGTTTGCTGGAGGTTGACGTTTACGGCCAGTCTTTTGGGTTTAAACAAACTGAGCCAGGTATATTTAAAAACACCAGCCCGAACCACCTCTACCCCCATGGCAACATGCAATACCTCGTGGCAACCAGATCACCCGGTGGCCGGCTCATGCTGGTAACCGACGGACCGGCAAGTTTTATCAAAACAAGCTGGTTTGAGAGGGGTTTCGTCGCATTATTGGTCTTTGTGCCTGCCCTGCTGCTGGCTCTGGGTAGTTTGTTTTTCTTTTTGATTCGTTTCATCATGCGCAAACTGCGTAAGCAACCCGCCAAATCGAGTACATGGAAAGCCACCAATTATTTGATAATCACCCATGGCATTGGCCTGTTGCTGGTTCTTTTGTTATTCATGAACTTTGCAGAGCCTCACCCTGTGCACCTGTTGCCCATGTCATTCTTTGAATCCTTTGGCAGTTTGCTTACACTGTTGGGTTTGATTTCCTGGCTGATGGCTGCCCTGTCTGTGGTGCTGGTTATTTTGGTTGTCAGGGCCTGGAAAAAGCAAGAAGGCAAACCAAAGGTCAGGATCTATTATTCCGTTTACACCCTTTGGGCCCTGGCTCTTGGGTGGTTACTCTACTTTTACCAGTTTATGGGAATCTGATGATTTGATCACCTAAACCAAAAAAGACAAGATATGAAATCCAACCAACACAACATGAAACCACTCTGGATATTCTTCCTGCTGAGCCTGCTTTTTGTCACACTACTTGCCTTTCCAGGCATATTATTGCACTATGGTTTGATCCAGGCCGAGATACCGTTCATACCATTGGTGGTTTTGGGATCGTGGACACCAAACATCGCTGCTTTTCTGGTGATTGCCTTTGTGATTAAACAAAAAGGGGGGATTCGTAAACTATTCAATCGTTGGACCATGTGGAAAGCACCCATATGGTGGTACCTTGTGGCAGCATCTCCCTTACTCATCAGTGCGGTTGCCGCACTTTTGTATCACTTGATAGATGCACAATCAAATTTTTCTGGTGACAGGCCAGAATATGCCATGTTGTTCGCTTTTCTGATTCTGTCCCTGATCACAGGAGCCATGGGTGAAGAATTGGGATGGCGTGGATTTGCCCTTCCCTGGGTGCAAACAAAATTTAACGCCTTGTTTGCCTCACTGATTATTGGTCTGGTGTGGGGTATATGGCACTTACCCCTGTGGTTTACAGGGATGGGCTGGGAAGACATGTCTTTTTGGCTTTTTACATATAACTGCATCGCCATGTCAGTTATCTTCACATGGATATGCAACAGCACGAGGGGTAATATGGTGTTGGTGACCCTTTTTCATATGTTTTACAATTTTGGATTCGGTCTCATGGGCGAATTGTGGAATGTGCCAGCAGACAAAGGCATCCTTTACCTGTCAATAATGCTAACACTTTACGCAACAGCCATTTTAATTGTTTATGGGCCTGTTAGCCTAAGCAAAAACAGGGCCATCCCTGTTGATAAAAACACAAAAGAGTGGATTACATAGAGGGTAAACGTCCCAATACCCCAAGTATCCAGCGATGAAACTTGTGAATGCCCGATGGGTTGGCATGCAACAGTATGCAGCGGTTGTAGACCGCCTCCACCTGATTGTCATCCAACATTTGCTTCACATCCTTACTTCCTGACAGCTGCTGAACCCAAAGGTATTTGATCCCTTTCTCCAGGGCCTGCTCCACCACCACGGGAGTTATTTCCGGCTTTGTCATGATGAGCAAAGCCTCTACCTCAAGGGGAAGGGTTTCAAGCCCGGCATGTACTCTTTCACCACCAGGTGCCTTACCGCCGGCAGGATTTACCGGGTGAACTGTATATCCCTTTTCTTTCAGGATTTTGTACACCACATGCCCAAACTTTTTGGGGGTATGCGAATAGCCAGCCAGCGCAATATGCTTCTGGCCAAGGAAAGCGTCAATATGTATTCTGGGTGATGTTTCCATGGTTGTATCTTTTTTGCAAAGATGATAAAAAATGGTATGATTCACCGCCAGCCAATTGCTTTTTTGACATACCAGGCTTTCGCCTGAAAGCTTCAATCCAAACAAAGAAGCAAAACCATCCAAACAATTTGAATTTAAGCCATTTTGTCGTATATTTGTTTATAACACTGATCAGTCGATATTTTCAGGCCTTTGGATTGGTTAAAGGAGGCGCAAAAAACACATCAGCTCATGATCACCCAACCCACCAACAACCAGCACCAGGTATCAGAAATACGCAAGACATGCCCAGCCTGCAGGCAGTCAGACCAGGTCATACCCATCATATATGGCTACCCCGGCAAAGCCCTCATGATCAAAGCAGACCTGGGCATTGTCAAATTAGGCGGGTGCTGCTATGAAAAAGGGCAGCCACAGTGGCACTGCAAAAGGGATTCGAAAGCGTTTTAAGCTAAATAATAATCATGGCTCACCTCCCTTCACAGATCAAAACCTTCAAATCGGGCTGGAAGCGCCGCCGACCGACCGTACCAATTGAGATGAGCCAGGCAGAGATTGTGGCATACATCAAAAAGACGCCGGATATCAAAACCGCCATTGAAAGGGCCCGTGAAGACCAGGAGTCCATGAATTTTCCCGGAATTATTTAAGAACCATACCCCACAAACAGCTCTGCTGTTGCATATTCTGTGTTCATTCAAAAAAAACTAATTTTTTAGTTGAACTCACCTGTCTTGGTCTGATTTTTGATCGACAGATAACATCCTTTTGTTGAACATGGTCGTATTTAAATCCAAAAAAATGCTGCACAACTGCATCCTTTCAGGCATTTGCCGCCATCTTACCGCCTTACTGATCTTATGTTTGCTAAGCATTCCACAAGTTTTTGCTGGCCAAAACACAAGGCCAGACACCCTGGAAGTTGATCAGTCGCATTACCAGGAAAAGCTTGAACAACTTCTGGGCTCAGAAAACCACCCTGCCATATTGGAGTTTCTGGATTCCATCAGGGAAGCAGGTCATTACGACCGTCAGCTATCCTGGCAATACGCCCGCTCCATGTTTCAGGCCGGACGGCTTGATACAGCTCGTGACAGCTTGCTGATGTGGGAACAGGATTCTTTGCACCAAACCCGTGCCGAAAATATGCTGGTGCAAATTGCCGTGCAGCAACGCAACCACATGGAAGCCGTCAAATACCTGATCCGGCTGCGTGACCGGTACCCTGACAACCCAATATATCCTCACCGCCTGGCCAGGGTATTCAACTCACTCAACCAGTTGCCTGCAG
>SLSG01000028.1 GCA_007130545.1 Bacteroidales bacterium
CTGCTTAAGCCTGATGGCCGCCTCCATGGCCTCTTCCTGGCTGATGCCCGGTTGCATGAATGAACGGGCTGCCACCTCTGGCTGGTAGCTGTCGTTCTGCAGAAAGAACAAATGGGTGTAAATGGCCGAATAGGGGCTGCTCAGGTCGTGGGGGGGGATACTGCCCCCCTCCTCTGCGACAATGTCTTGAGGGCTTGTTTCGGCCGGTGTGGACTGGCCTTGCACCTGCAATGCCCCGGATACCAGGAACATTGCGAATAGAAGCGGGAAGAGTGCCGCGGTCAGCGCGCGCCCGTTTGGTGCGGACCGGGAACCGCTTAGATGCCTGAAGAAAGAATACCTGGCTGTTTTCATAATTCTTTTGAAGTTTCCTGCACTGCTTGTGCCCTGCAAATTTAGTCATTCGCCATGGCTTGTCAAAACAAAGACGGATTACAATAAAACCGGGGCGGCCAGGACTACCGATACCCAAAAAAAATTATCTTTGAAAAATCACCAATAAGCATGCACGTGGCTAAAGCAAGAAAATTCGGTACGTTTGGAGGGGTGTTTACGCCGTCCATTCTTAGTATCCTTGGGGTAATCATGTTTTTAAGGTTGCCCTGGATAGTCGGTCAGGCAGGGCTTTGGTCTACCCTTGGAATTATTCTCGTTGCCCACATTATTTCGTTGAGTACAGGCCTTAGTGTGGCTTCCATTGCCACCGACAAAAAGGTGGGGACTGGCGGCAGCTATTATATCATATCGCGAAGTCTGGGGTTGCCCATCGGTGGTACAGTCGGACTTGCCTTGTTTGTGGGTCTGTCTTTTAGCATCAGCCTTTACCTGATTGGTTTTTCCGAGACCTTTCTCTCCTATTTTGGTTTCGAAGTTAGTCTCTTAAGCATTCGCATTGCCGGGTCCATTGCCCTTTTCCTGTTGGCCATCGTCACATTTATCAGCACTTCCCTGGCCATCAAGACGCAATACCTGATCATGGGCGCCATGGTGCTTTCGCTTGTTTCGATTTTTATGGGCAGCCATTCGTTTGTACCGGACCAGCCACTGCTTTTCCCGATGGGGGGATCCCTGCCCTGGATTACTTTGTTTGCCATATTCTTCCCGGCTGTCACCGGTTTTCAGGCTGGCGTTTCCATGTCAGGCGACCTGAGAGACCCCCGCAAGCAGATTCCGCTGGGAACGATTTCGGCCATCCTGGTAGGACTTACCGTATATGTTGCATTGGCGGTGTTCTTTTCCCTTACGGTAGACAGGGGCCTGCTGGTAGGAGATCCCCAGGTCTTGTTCATGACCTCCTGGATCCCACAGCTGGTCATTGCCGGGATACTGGGAGCCACGCTGTCCTCCGCCCTTGGCAGCATCCTGGCTGCTCCCAGGATTCTGCAAGCCGTTTCGATGGACAGGATCCTGCCGGGTTTTTTTGCAAAGGGATACGGTCCTTCCAGCGAGCCGCGCAATGCCCTGCTCCTGGCATACCTTATCGCACAGTCAGGGATATTGATTGGCGAACTGAACGCAATCGCCCGCATTGTTTCTATTTTCTTTATCATCACTTACGGTTTTCAGAACATAACCTATACAGTGGAAAGTTGGGCAGGTGATGATTTCCGCCCATCTTTCAAGATCCCGCGCATTGTCAGCATCATCGGTGCCCTGGCCTGCATCATCGTGATGATACAACTGGATGTGATCGCGCTCATCGTGGCATCCGTGGTGCTGATCGGACTCTTCCTGTTCCTGAAAAAACGGGAACTGACATTGCAGACGGGAGATACCTGGAACAGCATCTGGGCATCCCTTGTCAAAACCGGGCTTGGAAGGCTGACGGCCAGCAGCCGACGGGCCAACAACTGGCGGCCCAATGTCATCCTCTTCAGCGGAGGGGAAATAAACAGGCCGTATCTGATCGAGATGGGGAAATCCCTGGTGGGAAAACTGGGGATATTCACCAACTTTGAGTTGATTGAGGACCCGGGCACCGATACACCCTTCCGTAAGACCATAGAACCCGAGACTGGCATTCAGCAGGGCAAAGCCGGTGTGTTTACACGCTACCATGAATGCCGCGACGTATACGAAGGCATCAATACCATTTCCAGGATTTACGGGTTTTCCGGCTTTGAGCCCAACACCGTCCTGATGGGATGGGCAAGGAATACGCGAAGCCCGGAAAAGTTCGCCGGCCTGTTGAAGAACTTCAGGAAGCAGGACCTGAACGCGGTCTTCCTGAGCTATGACAAAACGAATGGTTTTGGCAAATTCCGGACCATAGACTTCTGGTGGTCCGGCAAAGGCAGGAACCTGTCCCTTGCCACCACGCTGCTGAGGTTCATTACCTCCAGCAAGGAGTGGCGGGGGGCGACCATCCGCATCCTTACGGTCAACCAGGATTCGGCCATGACGGAATCTCTTTACAGTTTGATACACCAGGTGTTGGATAACCAGCGCCTGCATGCGCAGGTCAAGGTCATCAACAATGGGGTGGAACAGATCCCCGAGGCGGAGATCATACATGCCGAATCCAGGAATACGGATCTGTGCCTTCTGGAGTTGCCCGATCCGGGGAAACAGGATCCCGCCAGGCTCATTGAACGGTACAACGGGCTTACCGCCTCCCTGGGGACCAGCCTGCTGATTTCAGCATCATCCTTTTTTGATGAGATCAGCGTGAAGCAACCCGGAAAGGAGAAACCAGGCAGCCCGCTGCAGGATGCCGCCCATGAAAAACCTTCCCCGGGAATACTTAGCCGCCTGCAGACCTCTGAAAGGGAAATCATAGCCAATGAGGTCCACAACATCGGCCGGGCAGCGGAAGCCATTACCGCTAAATTTTATGAGACCAGTTACCAGGCCATGCTGGAGAAGTCAGACGAAACATTTTCTGAGCTGGATTTTCTCACCGGAAAAATGTTGAACCTTCTTGCGAGGGCCATGGAGCTCAAAAAACCCGCGGAGCGTTCAAAGGCATTGCTTCGCCTGTTGAATGACTTTTCCTTCCATTCCCAGAAACATATGCAGCTGTACAAGGAACAGCTGATCGCCTCTCAAAGGGAATCCCTGGAGAAGGCCACATCGGATTATCTTACAGAGATGAAGCGCTTCCTGGGGGAGCTGCCTGAAAAACTCTGGATAAAAAGGACCCGCCGGGAATTCAGGATCCACAAGGATGACCGCTTGGCTTCCAGGCTGTACAAGATGAGAAAAATGCTTGTGTCAGGCCTTACCGGGAAACCAGTCTCTCAAAGGATCAAGCTTTTGCCGGCAGTAAGGTATTTTGTTTACCATAAACGCCTGGACCTGATCTCGTCCCAAATGAATGAACTTTCCCTTCATTCATTCCGGCAGGTGGCAGAGGTAAAAAAAGTGCTGACTTCTGTGCATGAGGCCATTGAAAAGGCCCGCATTGGTACAAAAGACCCGGCCAGGTATTCCGAAGCCATCCGACTGGAAAAAGATAGGCTGAATGCAAAGGTCCAGGTAATGCGGGATGGGAACCGGCAGTTCCATTACCAAAGCGGCTACGGGCTCTATGATGCCCTGCTGGAAGACCTGAATGGTCTGTCGAAGCACCTGGAAAGCACGAGGGCAAACCTGTTGAGCAGGAACCTCTCTGTCTATTTCAGGGAGGAGGAGAAATTGTCTGACCGCATCCTTTCCTTCCCGGAGGTCTGGGAAAAAAACCTGGGATTGTTCATCAACAAGGCCCTGCTGGATTTCTCCGTGCTTTCCCTGCAAAGCAGGATCGGCTCAAAGATCCGGAAATACAACCACGATTTCGCCGTTTCCATTGAATCGACCCTGCTGAAGGAATTGCGCTCCTACACGGAGCTCCTTCAGGATGATAAGATTGAAGGAGGGGAAAAGGGACGCAGGTTTGAGAAGCTGGATCATTCCCGGCTGGCCATACCCCAGCTGAATGAGCTCTATGAAGACCTTTTCGACGAGGTGCGTGACCTGATGCGGGAGCTTCCCGAAAAACTGGAGATCGGAGGCAATGATTTTGCGGAAAACATTGGCCAGACAAGCTTTACCGAAGCCGAGCCCGTTGTCGTGAACTTCCGGAAAGCGCTTTCCCTCTACGTAGGTTCGGAGTTTATTGACCCGGCCATCAGGAAAACACTGGAGACGGAACAGCAGTTCATGAAGATCATCATAACGGTGCGGGACCTGGTCAGGCTGATGAACTTTAGCCTGACAGCCGAGGAGGGAATTGATGATGAGGCCACAAAGCAGGAGAAGGAGGAGCAAATGAAAGCCCTGGTTGTCAATTTCACACAAAAAGTCCAGGAACAGGAGACTAAGATCCTTCAAGTTGTCGCAGACCTGGAAAAGAGGTTCAACGTTTTTTTGAAAGCCGCCTTTGAACCGCTTTCCTCCGCCACAATCGGCAAAACCAGCATGGAACTGAAAAAGCGCCGAAGGGAAACACATGGGCTGCGGATATTCTCTGAGATCAACACCAGGATGCAGAAAGCCAATGAGATGGTCAGACACCAGTTCGTGAACCTGTTGTACCGGAGAAGTGAGGGACTGATCTGGTTCCGGCACTTTGAGAAGCCTGCCTTGAGTGAACGCCTCTCAAACAAGGACACGCTTGACTTTA